>JADCBH010000080.1 GCA_020253595.1 Brevundimonas sp. | reverse complement strand
GGCGGGGCTGAGCGGCGACTTCGTGACGGCCGCGGTGATCGGCGTGGCCATGAGCGCCCTGATGCCGCTCGTGGTCTGGCTCTGGCTGAGGGGCTCCAAGAAGCTGGACAGGGCGACGATCTGCGCGGTCGCCGGCGCCTATGGCTCGGTCTCGGTCGTGACCTTCGCCGCCGGCCAGCAGCATCTGGCCGCCATCGGCCTGGATGCCGGGGGCTATATGGCCGCGGTGCTGGCGCTGATGGAGACGCCGGCCATTCTGACGGCCCTGATCCTGATGGGCGGCGCGGGAGCCGACAAGCCGGTCGATCGGGGCCTGGTCCTGCGCGAGGTGCTGGTCGGTGCCGCCTCCATGATGCTGCTCGGCGGCTTCGCGGTCGGGGCGATTTCGGGTCAGGCGGGGTATGAACGGCTGGAGCTGTTCGTCGGGCCGCTGTTCCAGGGTGCCCTGTGTTTCTTCCTGCTGGACCTCGGCCTGATCGCCGCGCGCGGACTGATGAACGGTGCCCACAAGCTGAGCGGTCGGGTGGTCACCTTCGCCCTGCTGTTCCCGGTCGTCTCGGCCAGCATCGCCCTGGGTCTGGCCAAGTTGGCCGGCCTCGAGGTCGGCAATGCCGCGCTTCTGGCGGTGCTGGCGGGGTCAGCGTCCTATATCGCCGTTCCGGCGGCCATGCGGGTGGCGGCTCCCAAGGCCGATCCCGGCGTGTTCGTGACGGCGTCGCTGGCCATCACCTTCCCCTTCAACCTGCTGGCCGGCATCGCCCTGTATACGGCGGCAGCCCAGTGGCTGTGGCGTTGATCCCGCGGATCAGGGCAGTGGCAGCGTAGGGACGTGGGTGACGACGACCGAGCGTGTCGGGCGGCTGATGCCCCAAATCTCACGGTCTGCAGTGCGGTCCCAGGCCCAGCCCTGACCCTCGAACCCGACGTTGACCGTCGCGACATGGCGCAGCACCGACCCGGCCTCGGGCAGGGCGAGGACATAGAGCTCCGGGGCGTCGTGGCCGGAGACGTAAAGCAAGCCGTCGTCACCCCAGCCGCCGCCGGACGAGGACGTCGGTGCGAAACGTTCCAGCACTGAGGGCGGAAACACCCAACTCTCGGTCCGGCGCCACTGATCGTCGAAACGGACCAGAGTAGTGTAGCGATGGTCGCGGCCGGGCTGGCCGCCGCGCTCGTCATAGTTGGCGAAGACGGCCCACCAGGCCCCGTCGTGCCAGTCAATCCAGGTCAGGGAGCCGACCTGCTCACCCAGGCTGATGGAGTCGACGTGAGCCAGGGTCGCGGGGTCGAACACCTCGACCGAGGACACCATGGGCACATGCGGGAAGTTTGAGTGCGCGCACATCAGCCGCGCCTCATGCACCAGGCAGGCGTTCAGGTGGACGAACAGGGTCGGGTCGCCCGCCCATTCGGCCAGCTTGGCCCCGTCCGCCTTGGCGTAGCGGCCCAGGCGGGTGTTGACGACGGCGTAGAAATCGGTCCCCGCCGCCGCAGCACCCTGGCCGGCTTCACGGACGTCCGGATAGCGGCGCAACTCCACCGAGGCGAAGGTCGGCGGATAGGGCGGCTGGGGCAGGGGCCGTTCTTCCTGCCGGGGATAGGAGGCGAGCGGCGGGACGGGCCTGGCCTCGGCGGGCTCTGCGACCGCCGGGCGATCCTGGGCCTGTGTGCTGGCGCAGGCCAGGATGGGGATGAGCAGGGCCGTGACGGCCAGGATGGGTCTGAGCATCGGCATCTCCAATCCACTCCCATTGAGGCAGGGCGTTGCGGAACGATGGGGGAGGCTCACCGCACACGCCGGACTGCATTCGGTCCGACCGGCCCACCGTTCCGCTTAGGCCCCGGGCGTGACGAGGCCTCATCAGACTCAACGCACTTTCGAGACGGAGCTGCGAACAAATTATTCCCGTTCGGCCGTGGGGCGGGTGCCGGACCGTCTGGTCCGCCCTAGACCCGTTCAGCAGTTCCAACTCAGGGACGGACCGTTTTGGCGTGTGGGCGGGCGCGGACGCCCAGATGATTGGCCGAAGGGCGTTCGCGGCCAGGCACGGCGGTATGGATCGGACGGTTCAGGACCGCAGGTCCGTCGGCGGACTCCACCACCATGGTCGTGGATCCACCCCCGTCGAGGTTGATGGCGTCGCTGGCCCCTAGGGAGACAAGAATGTCAGTCAGTTCGTCGAGACTGGCGCCTTCGCTGAAGCCCGGCTGGCGTCCATCCACGGTCACGAGCCATGCGATCCGGTGCCGGGCGTCGAGCCCGACGGCGGTCCGGGGATGGCGGGCTGCGCCATAGGTGGCGTCGAAAGCCTCATAGGACAGCCGCTGGCCGTCCCTGAGCAAGCGCGGACCGGCGGCCATGGCCTCGCGCACGCCCGCGCCGCAGTCCTGGCCATCGAGGATCAACACCTCGGCCTCGCGCCAGATGCAGAGGATGGCGTTAACGCGCCGGTCGAGGTCCGGTTCGACAGGGGACACAACCCGGCCGTCATGGATCGCGGCTCCCGACACGTCCGTCCCCTGACCGGGTTGGGGGATGTAGTCATCGCCCCCGGGCGAGCCACCCGAGAACGGCAGGAAATAGCCCCCGTTGACGGCAGCCTGCCAGTCCTGGGCCAGCAGCACCTCGGACGTCCTGAGCGCCCGGTACTCGTGCCCGTCGCTGGAGTCCCCTGGCGTCACGACCAGCGACACTCCCGGAACCGTCAGGTCGATCCGCAAAACCTGGATCGACATCGGGACCGGCCCCTGCGTGGGCAGGGTCTGATGCGACACTCCCTCAAACAGAGGGACCCAGGGTGCCACAACCAGTCCGGGCGTCGGGACGGTATTGCAGGCCGCGACTGCTAAGAGTGCAGACGCAAGGCACAGTCTTGCGAGACGGCCAAACGCGCGGATCATCGTAACCTCAGTATTCAGACAGAAATTCAAGTATATTGTACAGTGGGAGCGCCATCCATACGAGTATGATTTCGTACAAGATAAGAGTTTTGACGAATCGTTTAACGAGCCCACCTGTTCACAAAAAATTATTTCACCGTCAATCTAAAGTTCTCGAAACGGATGCGCTCTTGTTGTCATGTGTTGCGAGGTGGTGGTTCGGGGCGGGCGTTTTCGTTGAACAGAGCGAGCCCGCAAGGGGAATACTGCCATGAAGACTTCACTGCGCACCTTGCTCATGATGATGAGCAGTTCGATCGCTCTTTCGTCTCTTGCCGGACAGGCCTTCGCCCAGTCGGGCGCTGCAGGCCAGGACGCCACTGAGGTCGAGGAGATCATCGTTCTCGGCTACCGGGCCCAGAATGAACAGGCGATCCAGGCGCGTCGCCAGGACGAGCGGATCGCGGACTATCTCGCCGCCGACGACATCGGCAGCCAGCCGGACTACAACATCTCCGATGCGATCCGGCGACTGCCGGGCATTCAGACCGTGTTCGATGAGGATGAAGGCAAGTTCGTCTCGATCCGCGGCCTGAACCCCAGCTACACCCTGGGTGCATTCGACGGAGCGACCCTTGCGACCTCGGAGCGCTCCAACCGTCAGCTGAACATGGAGGCGATCCCCTCCGGCGCGATCCGTCAGGTCGTGGTCACAAAGTCCCGCACGCCCGATGTCGACGGCAATGCGATCGGCGGCACGCTCAACCTCATCACACGCTCGCCGTTCGATTCGTCCGGCTTCTATCTCGCAGGTACGGCTTCGGTCGGTCTCTCCTCCGACACCGTCGTCCCGGGCGAGGGTTTCGGCCGCGACTATGACGATGCGCCGAACTGGCGCTTTGACGCGACGATGTCGCAACGCTTCGGCAGCAGTGGCGAGTTTGGTGTCCTGTTCGGCCTCAACTATCTTCAGCGAAATCGCGACCAGGAGAGGCTCCTGCCGCAGCAGGTCCAGCCTACCATTTCCGCGACCCCGACACCGGTGGGGACCCCCGCGGCGGCCGGGTCACAGACGGATCTTCTGTGGTCCACCTATCCGAACACGATCGAACGGCTGGGCGGTATCCTGAAGCTGGAGTGGGAGCCGATGGTCGGCCTGCGGACGGGCGTGTCGTTCGTTCACTACGTCCAGAATGACATCGAGCTGCGCCATTCGCAGCGTCTGCGCAACGGAACTGGCGGCAATGCCAGCTTCGTCCGCTTCAACGATTTTCCGCTCGAAAAGCCGACAACGGTGGCGCAGTTCTTCCTCGATTGGGCCCCCGACGAGGATCAGACTCTGGCGTTCCGGGCCTCCTATTCCGAAGCGCAGTTCCTGGAACCGTCCAACCAGCTGCAGTTCAACCTGACAGGCCCGGCGGCGACGTTCGATGTGGGCCTTCAGGGCCGGGTGCCGGTCGCGACCAACCTGGATCCCAGGCTTTCGAACCCGGCCAGCTATACGCTGCTCAACAACACCTTCACCCCCTATGAAGACGACAGCGACGAATACGTCCGCGAAGTCGCCTTCGACTACGGCCGCAACACGGATCGCGCGGACATGGGTCTGGGGTTTGGTCTCGGTGCCAAGTTCCGCGAGATCGTCCGCGACAACGACTCGACCACGTGGAGCTGGGTCTTCACGGGCGCGCCCCTGTCGCTCAGCCAGTTTGCGATTCCGACCAACTACCGGCCGCCCTTCGGCAACCTCAATCAGATCTTCATCGACTTCGACGCCTTCAACGGCTTTTTCAACGCCAATCGCGCCAGCTTCACGGGCGGTCGCAACGAGAACCGGCAGGCAGACTGGCTGTTTGATGAAGATGTGACCGCCGTCTATGGCCTCGTGCGTCACGCGGGCTCCCGCCACACGGTGATCCTGGGCGGACGCTATGAGGAGACCGAAACCTCGGTCGAGCGGAACCGCACCCTGGGCGCAGTCCAGTCGCGGGTGACCCGCGAGGGCCAGTACGACCACTTCCTGCCGTCAATCACCGTGCTCTATGACATCACGGACTCGCTGCGGCTGCGCGCGGGTGCATCGAGCGCGGTCGGGCGCCCGAACCCCAGCCAGCTCGCCTCCGGTGAAACCGTCAACCAGACGACCGGAGCCATCAATCGCGGCAACCCGGACCTGCTCGCCCGCGAGGGCGACAGCTCTGAGGCGTCCCTGGAATACTACCTGCCCGGC
>JADCBH010000008.1 GCA_020253595.1 Brevundimonas sp. | reverse complement strand
TGATCCTGGGCACCGGCGCGGTCTCGGCCACGCTTGACGCCGCCGGCGACTACGCGGACGCCGCCAAGGCCGCGCTGAAAGTGTTGCCGCGCAGTGACTGGCGTTCGGCGCTGGAAAGCCTCGCCGACTTCGCCGTCAGCCGGGCCAGCTAGCGTAGGCTGGCCGCGAACCGCTGGATGCGCGCACACGCATCCTCCAGCACGTCCTCTGACGTCGCATAGCTGATCCGGAAGTAGGGGCTCAACCCGAACGCGGCCCCATGCACAACCGAAACGCCTTCGGCCTCCAGCAAGGCCGTGGCGAAGGTTTCATCGCTGTCGACCACGGTCCCGTCCGGAGCCGTCTTGCCGATCAGGCCCTCAATCGACGGATAGACGTAGAAGGCGCCTTCCGGCGACGGGCAGCGGATGCCGGTCGCCTGGTTCAGCATCGACACGACCAGATCGCGACGCCGCTCAAAGGCCGCGCCGCGCTCGGGCAGGAAGTCCTGCGGCCCGTTCAGCGCCTCCACGGCCGCCCATTGGCTGATGGAGGCCGGGTTCGACGTCGTCTGGCTGGCGACCTTGCGCATCAGGTCGATCAGAGGCTTGGGACCACCCGCATAGCCGATCCGCCAGCCGGTCATGGCATAGGCCTTGGACACGCCGTTGACCGTCAGGGTGCGGTCGTAGAGGTCCGGCGCGACCTGGGCGATCGTCGTGTACTCGAACCCGCCATAGGTCAGGTGCTCGTACATGTCGTCAGTCAGGATCCAGACGTGCGGATGGCGCCGCAGCACCTGCGCCAGCGCCTCCAGCTCGACCCGCGTATAGGCCGCGCCGGTCGGGTTCGACGGGCTGTTCAGGATCAGCCACTTCGTCCGGGGCGTGATCGCCGCCTCCAGCACTTCGGGCCGCAGCTTGAAGCCGTCCGCTTCCACGCCGGTCACGAACACGGGGTCCCCGCCCGCCAGCAGCACCATGTCGGGATAGCTGACCCAGTAAGGGGCCGGCACGATGACCTCGTCGCCAGGGCTCAGGGTTGCGACGAAGGCATTGTAGATCACCGGCTTGCCGCCCGGGGCCACGTGGATCTGGGCGGTCGTGTAGGTGAGGCCGTTCTCGCGCGCGAACTTGGCCACGATGGCGGCCTTCAGCTCCGGCAGGCCATCGACGTCGGTGTACTTGGTCTCGCCGCGCTGGATGGCGGCGACGGCGGCGGCCTTGATGTTCTCCGGCGTGTCGAAATCGGGCTCGCCGGCCCCCAGGCTGATGATGTTGCGGCCCTGACGCTTCAGCTCGCGCGCCTTGGCGGTCGCGGCGAGCGTCGCGGACGGCGCGACGCGGGCGAGGGCGGAGGACTGCAGGTCGGACATCTTCGATTCCCCGGGGAGGTCGAAATCCTTTACGCAGATGCGAAAGACGGATCAAACGACAGGCTCGCGCCGACGCCGCGACGGATGCTAAGCGCCGAATATGAGGCGCATCCTCGACTTCATTCTGAACATGGAGGCGCGGCGCTGGCGCACGGCGCTGGCGGCGGTCCTGCTCATTGGCGCGACCCTGGCGCTGCTCGCACTGGGCAAGACCCAGTTCGCCCTGGATGCCGAGGAGAACCTGGAGGCTTGGCTGCAGGGCTATCGCGGTAGCCCGTGGGCCTTCGCCGTGACCATCGCCCTGTTCGTGGCCGCGGCCTTCGTCGGGGCTCCGCAGTTCATTCTGATAGCGGCTTGCGTGGTCGCCTTCGGACCGTCGCTCGGCTTCTTCTACAGCTGGGCGGCGACGGTGGTTTCGGCAGGCGTGACCTACTGGCTGGGCCGGGGGCCGACGGCGAGGCTGATCGACCGGCTCGACAGCCGCACGCTGGCGAGGCTGAAGCGGTTCGTGGGCAAGAACGCCTTTTACGCCAGCTTCATGATCCGCAACGTCCCGTCGGCGCCTTTCATCGTCGTCAACATGGCGTTCGGGGCCACTCGGGCCTCATTTCTCGCCTTTCTCGCGGGGTGCGCGCTCGGCGTTTTGCCCAAGACGGCGCTGGTCGCCTTCTTCGGCGGCGCGGTCGTATCAGCGGTCAGCGGTGACGGCGTCTGGACCTCTGTGATCCTCGTCGTGGTCGCCGTGATCTGGCTGGCGATCATGCTGGGCGTGCGTGAGCTGGTCCGCAGACGCGAGACGGCCTCGGACAATGGTCCGTCATCCTGAACGGAACCGTCACCGCCTCGTGATCGATGGAGGGAAGCCGGACGGTTTCGGGGCTTGTAATCGCCTGTAGCAGCGGGCAAACGGGCGCTTAGTCCGTCAGGCGAGGACGATCAGGAGACTGGCTGCGCATGGGGATGCGTTCCGGTCAGGGGCGTCGCCAACGCGGGCTGGACCAGAATCGCCTCAGACGGCCCCAACCCGAACGGTAACCGACCCCCATGAGCTTCTCCCTCTTCGGCGCGATCTCCAATGACATCGCGATGGACCTGGGCACCGCCAACACCCTGATCTACATGAAGGGCAAGGGCATCGTCCTCAACGAGCCGTCCGTGGTGGCGCTGAGAAATGTCGGTGGACGCAAGATCGTGCACGCCGTGGGCATCGAGGCCAAGCAGATGCTGGGTCGCACGCCCGGTCACATGGAAGCCATCCGCCCCATGCGCGACGGGGTCATCGCCGACTTCGAAGTCGCCGAGGAGATGATCAAGCACTTCATCCGCAAGGTTCATAACCGCAAGGGCTTCGTGAACCCCAAGATCATCGTCTGCGTGCCCTCGGGCGCGACGGCGGTCGAGCGCCGGGCCATCAACGACAGCTGCCTGAACGCCTCGGCCCGTCGCGTGGGCCTGATCGACGAGCCGATGGCGGCTGCGATCGGCGCAGGCCTGCCGATCCACGAACCGACCGGCTCCATGGTGGTCGACATCGGCGGCGGCACCACCGAGGTGGCCGTGCTGTCGCTGTCGGGCATCGTCTATTCGCGTTCGGTCCGTGTCGGCGGCGACAAGATGGACGAAGCGATCATCAGCTACATGCGCCGCAACCATAACCTTCTGATTGGCGAGACGACCGCCGAGCGGATCAAGAAGGACATCGGCACTGCCCGCATTCCTGCCGATGGCGAAGGCCTGTCGATCGAGGTCAAGGGCCGTGACCTGATGCAGGGCGTGCCGCGCGAGGTGCGCATCTCGGAGCGTCAGGCCGCCGAGGCGCTGGCCGAGCCGGTTTCGCAGATCATTGACGCGGTGAAGGTGGCTCTTGAAGCCACCCCGCCGGAGCTGG
>JADCBH010000079.1 GCA_020253595.1 Brevundimonas sp. | reverse complement strand
GAAGCGCACGTGACAGTGACCCCAACCGCCCTCGCGCCGGGCTGAGGCTGCCAGCGAGCCCAGCTGGCGCAGCAGCGTCTCGTTGACGACCTGGATGCGGACCTTGGCCGCGCCGAGGGAGCGGGCATTGGCCAGCAGCGCCTGCATCAGCGCCGGGATGGCGCGAGGTTCGTCGCGCAGGGCCATGAGGTCGAGGATTTCCAGAACCGGAGGGTCGATGCTGTTGGCCTTGGCCATCATGGCCATGGCGTAGCCCCGGATCTCGGTCCCGCGATGGAAGGCGAGTAGCAGCGGAGCGATCGTCTGGTCGGGATCCGACAGGCGCCAGCGCAGGGTCGCCGGGCTACGGTCCGCGATCAGCCGCCCCTCGCCCCTGAGCGCGGTCCAGAAGGCGGCAAACGAGGAGTGGTCGGCCAGATCGCAGAGGACACGGACGTCGGCAGGCAGGACAAGTGGACCGGGGTGGGCAAGGCGACGGTTCAGAAACCACTCGTGGTCCGGATCGACCCACTGGGGGGCCCGGCTGTCGATCTCGCGCCAGATCCGTCCTGCGCCGCACGTCAGGGTGTCCAGCCGCCAGGCCAGCTTCAGGGCGTGGGTCGTGGTAGGCCAGGCCGTCAGTCCGTATCGTTGGAACAGGGGGCTGGATTTCGGATTGGCGTTGAAGGTGTAGCGGGCGAACACTCCGGGCTGCTCGGCAAAGGGCTTGAGCAGCATGGGACTGCGCCCGCGCGCCGCCGGTTCGACCAGGATGGAATAGCCACTGGTTCCGTGCAGGATCGTGTCGCCGCGCCAGAACGTCTGGACGAAGTTGCCGGTATGGCCGCGCGGCGTTCCGTTGGCGTCGATCAGAAGCCAGCCGGCCGGGGCACCGGCTTCCAGACGTGCGGGATGGTTGATGAGCCAGCGCCAGCCGGCCTCGCTGCGGCGAGGCCATCCGACGGAAGCGTGCAACGCCATCAGGTGGGCGGTATCGCCCTCCTGAACCGGCCTGATGGAAAACGGCATACGGGTCGTCCTGAATGGGACGAACTGTCCCCCTCGCGCGGTCCCCTGCATGGAGCGGGCCAGCCCCGTCGCTCCGCAGCGTCTGGCCCCCTCTGGGGCCTGTATCTGACCGGTCAGGGCTTTCGGAACAGATAAAGGCCGAAACCGAGGTAGGGCCGCCCGAAATCGAACGTGGCCCTGATCTGGTCGGCGCGAGCCTGGAGCGACTCCCGGCCTTCGACCCCGGGATTGGCCTCGAGCCAGTCGCGCACGCGGCGATCGGCGGTGCCGAAAAAATCGTCCCAGACTGCCTGAGGCGAGAGTTCGGCCGAGACGCACGTCATGCCGGCCGCCTCTGCCGCGGCCTTCCAGCCGTCGTCGCTCTCATAGATGCTGGACAGGCTGACGATCTGGCGCAGGGGCTCCGGGGGGGTGGCGATCCAGGTGAGGTCGCCCCACAGGATGTAGCCGGGGCTGGCGAGAAGGTCCGCCAGGACCTGAAACATGCCGGCGGCGGTGGTGACGTCAGACCCGCCGATGCGGCTGCTGCCCAACGCCACCATCATGTCCGCCGGAGCGAGGACGTCGAGCGCTTGTGGAGCGACGCCGCGAACCAGGGTGACGCGGTCGGCCAGGCCATCGCGCTCGACCCTGTCGGCGATGTGCGAGACCATGACGGGATCCCGCTCAATGGCGTGGACCTGGTAGCGGAAACGCCGCGCCAGCGCCGCCGAAACGCCGCCCGTGCCCGCGCCGATGTCCAGCACCTTGGCCCCGGCGGGAAGGCCGCTGCGGTCCGCCATGGCGAGCACAGCCTCGATCGTCACGGGGTTGGCGATGTCGACGCCGAGGTAGGCGATGTGATGGTAGTCCGGGGCCATCCGTCGGTTGTAACGGCCCTTCGATCCGGCGCAGCGAAAAAGTGCTTTACAACACAAAGTTATTTCGCTAGTGGTTGGTCATCCCGGAGGCACCCATGACCGCTGCTGCTGTTTCTTTCCCGACCACCTCGCCGGAACCGTCGCTTTCGGCCGCAGTCGGGCGGTTTCTGGTTCTGGCCGGCGCGGTGTTCGGCACCGCCAACCTGTTCCAGTTCGGTGTGCTCAGCGGGCTGCTTCATCTGCACCCGGCCGTGCTGAGCCTCAGCTGGCCGCTGGCGGTCGCGGGCTTCCTGACCGTGCTGTTCCGCCTGCGCCGCTCGCCCTTCGCGACGGTGCGGCGCGCCGCAGCCTGGTCGCGCTTCACCCTGGCCGGGCAGATCGGAGGGGCCCTGGTTCTGCTGGGTCTGTCCATTGTCCTGAAGGACTGGACGATCATGCGGGCGATGTCCGCCGTCGGCATGGCTCTTTATGGCGTGGCCTGGATCATCGCCGCGGTTCGCACCCGGACGCTGTGGACCGCCGGGCTCGCCGTCGGTTGCCTCGGCGCAAGCGCAGCCATCTCCCTGCTGCTCGGCACGCCCGCCCAGTATCTGGCCTATGGCCTGTCTCTTTTCGCCTTCGCCCTGACGCCAGGTCTGATCCTGATGTCCGGGCGTGACCGTTGACCCAAGGACACACACGCATGACCAACCACGACGAACTGACCGACATCGCCTGGCTGAAGGGCCTGGCCGAAGAGGGCACCAAGGCGCCCGTCCGGGGTGGCTCCATCCTGTTCGCGGCCGGGCTGATTTTCGGCACGGGCAGCCTGGTCCATGGACTGACCACGGCAGGGATTCTGGCCGTGTCACCGGCCGCCTATGGCGCGATCTGGGGCGTCACAACCGTCGTCTTCCTGGTGACACTCGTGGTGCTGATCGGACGTCTGAAGCGGGAAGGCGGAGTCGAGACCGCCGCGACGCGCGCCTTCGGCATCGTCTGGTCGGCGCTGGGATGGGGGATCTTCAGCCTGTTCACGTCGCTGATCGCCAGCGACCTGACCCGGGCGGGGCAGTCCGATGTCGCGGAGTGGTCCCTGGTGATCCCTTCGATCATCATGGCCTTCTATGGCGTGGGCTGGGCCGTCACGGCCACAATGACGCGCTCGAAGTCTCTGTGGACCCTGGCGCTGGCGTCCTTCGCGGCAGCACCCGCGCTTGCGGTCCTGTCCGGCACGAGCTGGCAGTATCTGGCCTACGCCGTAGCGCTGTTCGGTCTGATGGCCCTGCCGGGTTTCCTGCTCATGCGAGCGGCGAAGGCCTGACCATGCCGGACGATTTCGACATCGCCCGCATCGACGACGTCATCCACGGACGGATGCGGCTAGGCATCATGGCGGCCCTGTCGGGTGTGGAGAGCGCGGACTTCACCACCCTAAAGGCGCGGCTCCAGGCCACGGACGGCAATCTCTCGGTCCACCTGAGAAAGCTGGAAGAAGCCGGGTTCGTTACCGTGACCAAGCGGTTCGTGGGACGAAAGCCCCTGACTGAGGCCTCGATGACCGACACAGGGCGCAAGGCCTTCGTCGCCTACCTTGACGCCATGGCGGGACTGGTTCAACCGCGCTGAACGGTCCCCCTCGCCCGCCGGGCGCGCCGCCCCTATAGGGAGGGCATGGCCAGCCGCATCCATGTCTTTGACGCTCTCGACAACTTTCGGGACTACGGCGACTACGCCACCGCGGCAGGGGGGCATGTCCGTATAGGGGCCCTGTTCCGTTCGGCGCACCACGCGGGCGTGACCGAGGCGGATCTGGAACGGCTGGCGGCGATCGACTTCGGTGTGGTCATCGACTTGCGCCGACCGGTCGAGCGCCGCCGCCAACCCTCCAAGCGCGCCGCCAACTTTACCGGCGTGGTCATCGAGAGCGATCTGGATGAGGCGGGCGAGGCCCCGCACATCACCTTCCTGAAGACCGCAGACCTCACGCCGGACAGCGGTCGGCGGTTCATGACCGACACCTATCGTGTCCTGCCCTTCGCGCCGGCGCATCTGGATCTGTTCTCGCGCTACTTTCGCGCCGTGGCCGACAGCGACCGGCCGGTCCTGATCCACTGCGCAGCGGGCAAGGACCGCACGGGGATGCTGGCCGCCCTGACACACCATCTGCTCGGCGTTTCGCACGACGACCTGATGGAGGACTATCTGCTGACCAACCGGGCGGTGGACCTGGAGGCGCGCGCGCCCGGCATCGCCGAGCAGTTGAAGGCCTTTACCGGCCGGACCGCCTCCCACGACGCGGTCGTCGCCTTCATGGGGGTGGAGGCCGCCTATCTGCATTCCGCCATCCAGGCCATGGAGACGCGGCACGGCTCGATCGACGCCTATCTCGAGCAGGCGCTGGGCATCGACGCGGTTTTGCGCGACCGGATCCTGGAGCGACTGGCGGCGTGAACGGACCCGAAGACGGCGTCTGGCCCTGGGTCGAGCCGCTGGCGGTCGCGGCGGGCCTGAAGGATCGTGACGGTCTGGTCTGCCTGCTGTCGGACGGGGGGCCTGCCGGGCGGTTCTCCTACGTCGCTGCCGATCCCGAAAGGACCTTTGCGGGCCCGCTCGACCCGGACGGCCTGAGTGAAGCCCTGGTCGTCCCGGCCGGTTGTCATGGCATTGGTCTGGTCGCCTATGACTGGGGCGCGCGACCGGCGACGGGTGTGCGCGAGCCGGTCTGGCCCGATCTGATGACGGCCGTCTATCGCACGGTGCTGGTGTTCGATCATGCGAGACGGACAGTCAGCGTCGTCGGGGACGCGGCGACGGCGGCGATATGGCTGGACGGTGCCCTTGCGCCCAATATGCCCAAACCACCGGCGGAGGGCTTCAGACCGGATGAAGACGACGGCCATTATCGCGCCGCCGTCGCCGATGTGGTTGGCCGGATCGGTCAGGGAGACCTGTTTCAGGCCAATATCGCCCGGGGCTGGTCCGGGACGCTGACCGAGGCCGCCGATCCGTTTGATCTGTTCATCAGGCTGGCGGCGGGGCCTGCGCCCTACGGGGCCTTCTGGCGGCTGGGCGAGCGGGCGCTGGTGTCGAACTCGCCCGAGCTGTTCCTGACATTCGATCCGGCGAGCCATCGGATCGAGACACGACCGATCAAGGGCACGCGGCCGCGATCTGTGGACCCTGTCGAGGACGCGGCCCGCGCCGACGAGCTGGTGGCCAGCGAGAAGGATCGGGCTGAAAACCTGATGATCGTCGATCTGATGCGCAACGATCTGGCGCGAGTGTCAGACATCGGCAGTGTGTCGGTCGAGCGGCTGTTCCAGTTGGAGAGCTTCGCCACGGTGCATCATCTGGTCTCGACCGTCACGGCACGTGCGAAGGCGCAAGCCTGCCCCGGAGCCATTCTGGAAGCCACCTTTCCGCCGGGCTCGATCACCGGCGCGCCCAAGCATCAGGCCATGAAGGTGATCGCCGACCATGAGCCGCCGAGGGGGGCCTGGTGCGGAAGTCTGGTCCACATCGACGGCAGGGGGCAGATGACCGCCTCGGTCCTGATCCGGACCGTCGCCCTGTGGCGCGAGGACACCCGCTGGAGGTTCCGCACCCAGGCGGGGGCGGGGATCACGGCCGGCAGCGATCTGCAGGCGGAACTGGACGAGACCGAGGCCAAGATCGGGGCGATCCGCCGTGCGTTGGTCGGCTAGCAGTCTGTGCAGGGCAGGCGATCGGACAGTCGCGGGCGCAGGTAGTATCTGCTGTTGAAGTTCGTCAGGCCAGGCAGCAGACGATCCATGGACGAGTCGAACGCGTAGCGCGTCTCGCTCATGATGATGGTCTCGCCGTTGGCAATCAGACCCGCCGGCACGGTCTGAACCCCGGATAGACCGGTCATGCCCCGGCCACGGCTCCAGTCGACGCGGGCGACGCCGTCGGTGTCGCGCGTGATGCTGGTGACCCGGATCGACAGGGCGGCCTCCGGAAACGGTTGCATGATCAGGGAGCCGACATCGAAGATGGCGTCGAGCTCGGCCAGCGTAGTGTCGGGAGTCCGAGCGATCATGTCCGCGATCTGGGACGTGGTGTGCTGGGCGCGCTTCTGGGCCATGTAGGCCTGACAGAACTCGGCAAGACCGAAGTAGCAGACGATCAATACCGGGACGACGAGGGCGAACTCCACCGCGGCGACGCCGTCGGCATTGCGTGTGAAGCGCGCCGCGAAGGACCGGATCCTACTGGAAGGCGAGCGCATCATCAGAAGGGCTCGTTGCGGAAGGCGGTGGTGACGGTGATCAGGGCGTCGCCGGATTCGAGCCGCGTCAGGGCGTTCGACAGCATGGGCGTGACCACGGGTTGCTGGTACCAGACCCGAACCAGCATCAGGTCGCCGGCCGCCCCGGGATCGAAATCCGTCTGATCCGGATCGAACTCGCCGTCGACGATGGGATTGGGCGGATTGGGGTTCCGGAACTGGGGGATCGGACGCACGTCGATCACCGCGCGCGCCTGGCAGTCGCCCTCGAACACATTCATCGCGCCACACATGGCGGTACGAAACTGGGCGGGCGTCATGGCCCCGCCCTGGGCCTGGCCGGTGCGCACAAGTCGGGTGGCTTGCTGGACCGCCGCCTCAAGCGTCGAGTCCACCAGGAAGATCACGCCGAGCTCCAGCACCGCGAAGATCACGAAGAAGAAGGGCACGGAAACGATGGCGAACTCGACCGCAGCCGCGCCTTCACGACGAGGGCGGCGACGGAACAGGCCGGGAGTGCGCATGCGCAGGGCCATCGGGTGCCGCCTCAGGGTGTCGGGGAGGCGGCGTTGCCGTTGCGTACCGACGGCGAGCAGGAGGAGGCGCAGGCCATCTCCGTCGCCTGGGCACCGCGCCAGACGCGGACCGAGCCGGTCGAGCCGCCGGTCACGATGACCTCGCCCTGGTAGAGAGTGCGGCCGAGCGCATCGACAGCGACTACTTCGGTAACGCCGTAACCCTTGCCCGTGACGAACAGGGTGGTTGCGTCCACGACCGTGACGTCGGCGATGTCCGGGTTGCCGACGATCACCGAGGCCGCCGGACCCCGCAGGCTGATGCGGCTGGAGCGGTCGATCTCGACGTTGAGGGACTGGGCCTGGGCCACGCCGGCAACAGCCAGCAGGGCGGCCGCCGCCAGGGTGGAAAGGGTGCGGGCGGGAAATCCAGCCATGAGCAGATCCTTGGTCTTTCTCGCAGGCGCGCGAGACGAGCCGGAAGGATCGGGTGGAAACCTCTACAAATCCTGAAACCCGGCGTGGCTGACAACAGGTCGTCAACGCCGGTTAACGTGCGGTGAAGCATTCATTTCGCGAATACTGTCACAACGCGCCAGGTTTTCGGTCTCTGTATAAGGTGTCCATTTGTCGACGGGATCGATCTTCAAACTTTTCAAGGCGAACAGCGCGGTAACCATGCCCTCTGACGTGACCTTAACCGATAGGCGTGCATGGTCACCCTGCGTTTGGGGGACAAGCGGGCGACCGGAGCCTCCCAGCCATCGTTGCTCGCTAAGCCATTTTACCTGAGAGGAAGTCATATGACCCAGTTCATCAAGAAGTTCGTCAAAGACGAGTCGGGCGCCACCGCCATCGAGTACGGCCTGATCGCCGCCCTTATCGCGGTCCTGATCATCACCGCCGTCGGCCTGGTCGGCACGCGCCTTGAGGCCGTGTTCGACGCCATCGCGGATGGTCTGGCGCTCTAAGCGACCTGATCGTCTGAAGCCTTGGGGGCCGGAGCGGAAACGCTCCGGCCCCTTTTGCTTATCTAGTAGCGCTATCGCTCGCGACGCGGTCGCTCGCTGCTTGAGCGCACGGTTGGTGCGCGACCGCCCGGGTCGCGGGTCTGACGCAAGGACGTGGCGAACCTCGTTTTAACCAACGCTGTGGCAGGTTTCGCCCATGGACATGCTGACGTCGCTGCTGCTCGCCCCCTTTCCCGTTCTGGTCGTGATCGCGGCCCTGACGGATCTGACGCGGATGAAGATTCCGAACTGGATATCGGCGTTGTTGATCGTCGCCTTCTTCCCGGCGGCCTTCGCGGCCGGCCTGTCGCCGATCGAGGTCGGCATGCACTTCGGCGTTGGCGTTCTGGTGCTGATCGCGGGCATGGCGCTGTTCGCGCTGCGGGTCGTCGGCGGAGGTGACGCCAAGCTGATGGCGGCCGCCGGTATGTGGCTGGGAGCTTCGGCCCTGATGCCTTTCCTGATCTGGACCGCCATCCTGGGCGGAGCCTTCAGCCTGGTGCTGATTCTGGGGCGTAGCCTGGCCCAGCCCTATATCGCGGGTGCTCCGGCCTGGGTCTCGACCCTGTTCCAGCCCAAGGGCGATATTCCCTATGGCGTCGCCATCTGTGGCGGCGTGCTAATGGCCTATCCGTCCAGCCTGCTGATCGCCCGCGCCTTCGGGGCCTGAACGCTCCTGGGTGGCAGGCCTAACGGCACGGTCCCGCGTCCCTGAACGCCCTGCGACGCTTAGGTCCCCGTTAACCCGGCCCCGGCATTGTCGTTAACGGTAGACCGCCCGCACCCTGAGTCGTGCGTCCGGTCGCGCCGGAGACCCACGATGAAGCCCGCACGGATCGCCGTCATCTGTATCGCCGCCGTCTCGGCCATTGGCCTGGCGCTGGTTGTGCGCGCCATGGGCTCGTCCTCGGGCGAAGCTGTGGCCACCGCTTCGGCCGCGCCGGCCGCGCCGATGGCCAAGGTTCTGGTCGCCGCGCGTGACCTCGCGCCCGGTCAGCGCCTGACCGACGCGGACCTGGAGTGGAAGGACTGGCCCGCCGCAGAGGTCAATCCGGCATTCATCACGGACGGGACCGTTCCCGTCCCCCAACCCGCCGAAGACGAAGGTGCCGAGGAAGAGGCCAACGAGGAAACGGCCGAGGGCCAAGGCGCGGTCGCTCGCGTCGCCCGGGCCGCGACGGAACTGGCTACCGGCGGTGCCGAGGCCGACTACTTCGGCTCGGTCGTGCGCGAACCCATTCTGGCCGGAGAGCCGATCGTGGCACGCAAGATCGTCCGCGCCGGGGACAGCGGCTACATGGCCGCCTATCTGGAGCCCGGCATGCGGGCCATGTCGATCGGCGTGTCGGTAGAAACCGCCGCCGGGGGCTTCATCCTGCCGGGTGACCGCGTCGACGTTCTGGTCACCGTGGAACTGGCGGACAATGGCGAGGGCGGCGGCCAGACCCGCTATGCCAGCTCCACCGTCCTGCAGAATGTGAAGGTCCTGGCCGTCGATCAGTCGACCCGCGCCGAGGACGACCAGCAGGCGGTGGTCGGTGCCACCGCAACCCTGGAACTGGCCCCCACCGACGCCGAGGCCCTGGCCCTGGCCAAGGCGGCCGGCACCCTGTCGCTGGTTCTGCGCTCCTATGCCGACACGGCGGGCCCCTCGGGCCGCGTCCAGAACCAGCCCCGCGCACGCGCCACGCCCCAGACCACCTCGATCCGGGTCTACCGGGGCGGCGAAGCAGAAACGGTGACCGTCCAATGAGGGCACCCATGTCCATTTCCATGAAGCCCCTCGTCGCGCTGACCTGCGCGGTGGTGACGGCGGCAGCTCCGATCGCCACCCCGGCTCTGGCCCAGAGCTATGGCGCAAGCCAGACGGTCTCGGCCGGGTCCGGACCGCGCCTGATCAACCTGCCGCGCGGCACCTCCTTCGCAGTCGACCTGCCTGCCGATGCGCGCGACGTGATCGTGTCCAATCCGGCGGTCGCCGAAGCCAATGTCCATTCGCCGCGTCGGATCACGGTCATCGGCATCGCGCCGGGCGAGACCGATGCGGTGTTCCTGGATGCCGCCGGCCGCGCCATCCTGACGTTGCGTGTGCGGGTGGATGCCGGGGTCTCGGCGTTGCAGGACACGCTGAGCCGGGTCGCGCCGGGGTCCCAGGTGCGGGCGGAAGCCGTCAACGACAGCATCATCCTGACCGGCATGGTAACCAGCGCCGCCGAATCCGAACGTGTTGCCTCGGTCGCCCGGGCCTTCGTCTCCGCCCCGGAAAAGGTATTGAACCTGACCACCATCGCGGCGTCGGATCAGGTGACGCTCCGGGTTCGGATCATCGAGGTCCAGCGTAACGCCATCAAGCAGCTGGGTCTGTCGTCGGACGTCGTGTTCAACAACGGACTGCAGTCGGTCGGGTTTGGCCGTGACAACACCTATAGCGTCAACGGCTCGGCGCTGGGTGGAGCCGGCGCCTGCTACAACGAGAACCGCGGGATCGCGACGGACAACCTGACCCGGACCACGACCGGAAACACGACGACATCAAGCTCCAACCTCGGGAACACCGTCACCGGCGTGACAACGACCGAGACGGGCACGACCATCACCACGCTCGACGGCCGGCGGATCTCCTTCTCTTCGGCCACTCCCGGCTCGGTCACGGTGACCGACTTCAGCGGCAACACCACGACCCTGACCGGGACGACCATCACCGAGCCCGAAAGCTTCAACCTCGAGACCATCTCGGGCACCAACGCGGTCAACAACTTCGTCAACACGGTGACGTCGCTGCTGCAGACCCAGTCAGGCAATGCCTTGTCCAACGTGGTCGAGAACGTGGTTTCCAGCGCCTATCGCGCGGTGACAGGGACCAACGCCAGCGCCTGTCTGCAGGCGTTCGAGCGGGTCGGTCTGGTCCGCACCCTGGCCGAGCCGAACCTGACCAGCGTGAATGGCGAGAGCGCCAGCTTCCTGGCGGGCGGGGAATACCCCGTGCCGACCGGCCGTGACCGCGACGGCAACGTCACCATCGAGTTCAAGCCCTACGGCGTCAGCCTGGCCTTCAGGCCGGTGGTTCTGTCCGAAGGGCGCATCAACCTGCAGATCTCGGCCGAGGTGTCGGAGCTGACCCAGACGGGCGGCATTACACTCGGCGCTGGGAGCGTCGGTTCCCTGGCCATCGCGGGCCTAAGCGTCCGGCGCGTGCAGAACACCGTCGAGATCCCTTCGGGGGGCTCCATGATGATTGCGGGCCTGTTGCTGGACACCAGCCGTCAGGCCGTGGACAGCCTGCCCGGTCTTGCTGGCCTACCGGTACTGGGCCAGCTATTCCGCTCGCGCGACTACTTGTCGGGCGAGACTGAGCTGGTCGTCATGGTCGAGCCCTTCATCGTCAATCCCGTCTCGCCAGGCATGATGCAGACCCCCGCTGACGGTCTACGCATCGCCAGCGACGCCCAGACCATCTTCTTCGGCCAGCTGAACCAGGCCTACGGCTCGCCCGCTCCGGGAGCATCCACCGCCCCGGCGTGGTCGGGCCCGGTCGGTTATGTGATCGAGTGAGCGCCCCGATGATCCGCACCCTGTCCATCGCCGTCGCCTCTGTCCTGACCCTGTCGGCATGCGTAGGGCTGCCCGCCGAGGGCACCGGACCGGTGCCGCTGACGCCCACGTCCCGCTATGCCCTGGCGGTGGAGCCGGGCGTCGAGCGCATCGCCCTGGCGATTCACGAAACCGGTCCTTCGGCCAACCAGAGCCGTGCGCTTCAGGAGTTCGCCTATCGCTTCTCGGCCGAGGGAGCTCCGGTCCTGAGGGTCGAGGTGCCGTCAGGCGACGATACCGTGTCGGGCGAAATGGCCTGGAGCGTCAGGAACGCCCTGGAATCGCTGGGCGTGCCGGGTCACCAGGTGCAGGTCGTGACCTACATCGCGCCCGATCCGCGTGCGCCGGTGCTGGTCGGTTTCGATACAGTCCGGGCGGCGGTTCCTCGCTGCGGCACCACCTGGACCAATCTGGCGCGGACCGGTTCGAATGCCGGCAGCGCCAACTTCGGCTGCGCCGTCAACGCCAATCTGGCGGCCCAGATCGCCAATCCGCGCGACATCGTTACGCCGCGCACCATGACTCCGCCCGATGCCGGTCGCCGGGCGGTCGTGCTGGATAGATACCGCCGTGGAGAACAAACGGCGGCCGCCATCGAAACCCTGCTCGAGAACGGCCAGGTTTCGGATGCCGTGGACTGACGGTCGATGACCAATGCGTTTGCTTCGCGTCCCTATGATCCCCTGGACGACGAGTTCGATGCCGAACTGGACGTCGCGCCGCAGGCTGCCTCGCCTGTAGCGGCCGGGGACATCAATCCGCGCGAGCCGCTGCAGTTCACCGCGCCGGGCGGTTACGACGCCAATGCTCCCGTCGCGCCCGGCGGCGCGGTCGTGGCCCATCCGGCTGGTCTGCCGGCGACCCAGGGTGGACTGCCCGCCGCAGCTGGCTATAACCCCGTGGGCGACCTCGTCGCCGGTGCGTCGGCCGCGATCGCGCCTCAAGCGGTGTCGGCTGGGCTGCAAAACGAAGTCACGATTCCGCGCATCGCCATCCACGTCTTCGCCGAGCGGCAGGACACCCTGGCGGCTGCCGAGCGCGCCGGACAGGACCGCCGCATGGCTCGCGCCACCACCCAGATCCGGGTCGGCGGCATTCCGGCCGCCGTCGACGCCTATAATCAGGAGCCGACGCCGCCCCTGGTCATCGTCGAGTGCATGCAGGACCCGGGTGCCCTGCTGTGGCAGGTCGACCGTCTGGCCGAGGTCTGCGACGCTGGAACCAAAGTTGTCGTCATCGGCGCAACCAACGACATCATCCTGTTCCGGGAATTGATGAAGCGGGGCGTCAGCGAATATCTGGTCGCCCCGATCCAGCCCTTGCAATTGATCGCCGCGATCGGCGGACTGTTCTCCGATCCGGCCCAGCCCTTCGTCGGCCGCTCCATCGCCTTCGTGGGAGCAAGAGGCGGATCAGGCTCCTCTTCGGTGGCGCACAACACCGCCTATGCGATGTCCGAAAAGATCGGCGCGAACACCGTCATCGTCGATTACGATCTGCCGTTCGGCACCGCGGGCCTCGATTTCAACCAGGACCCCCTGAACGGCGTCGCCGATGCGCTGGGTCAGCCCGATCGTCTGGACCCGGTCCTGCTGGACCGGATGATGGTCCGCTGCACCGACAAGCTGAGCCTGTTCGCGGCCCCGGCCACCCTGGACAATGACTGGGAAATCAGCGCTGAGGCGTTCGAGGAGGTCACGACCCAGATCCGGGGCACGGCACCGTTCGTGGTGCTGGACCTGCCGCACATCTGGTCGGGCTGGATGCGACGCACCCTGATCGCTGCCGACGAGGTGGTGGTTGTGGCGACGCCCGATCTCGCCTCGCTGCGGAACGCCAAGAACATGATCGACCTGATCCGTTCGGGTCGTCTGAACGATGCGCCGCCGCGCCTGGTGCTCAACCAGGTGGGCGTGCCCGGCCGGCCGGAAATCTCGGCCAAGGATTTCGGCGCGGCGCTGGGGGTTCATCCCAGCCTGTCGATCCCCTTCGACGCCAAGCTGTTTGGTGCCGCCGCCAACAACGGCCAGATGATCCTGGACATGGGCGCCAAGTCCAAGGCGGCCGAGGCTTTCCAGCTGCTGGCCCAGATCGTCTCGCGTCGCGAGTTGCCCGCGCTGGCGGCCCCCGGCAAGGCCCCCAAGGGCGAATCCAAGTCCCTGTTCGCGGGCCTGTTCAAGAAGAAGACCTGATCCGTGTTCGGCAAGCGCACAGGACAGCCCGGCGTCGCGGGGGCCCCAACGCCCCCGGGCCCGGCCGCGTCGGTGCCGCAGGCCGCCCCGTCGTTCGAGCCCGCCGGCGCGGCGTCGCAGCCCCAGCAGGGCCACCAGACCCAGGCCTTCGCCTTTTCCTCCGAAGGAATCGCGCCCCAGCCAAAGCCCGGAGGCGACCCGTCGGGCGCATCCACCGGGGTTGATCGCCTGGACGCCCTGGCCTCCCGGCCCAAGCCCAAGCCCTCGCCCCAATCCAGCAACGGACCGGGTCCCAAGGCCACGCCGGGCTTCGAGCAGCTGAAGAAGGCGCAGGCCGTCGCTGAGATCGTCCGGGAGCAGAGCGACTACTATCACGCCACGAAGACGACGATCTTCAACGCCCTGATGAACACGATCGACCTGGCCCAGCTGGCCCAGCTCGATCCCAAGGCAGCGGCCGAGGAAATCCGCGACATCGTCGCCGAGCTGGTGGCGATCAAGAACGTCTCAATGTCGGTGGCGGAGCAGGAGCACCTGGTCCAGGACATCGTCAACGACGTGCTGGGCTACGGGCCGCTGGAGCCCCTGCTGAGCCGCGACGACATCGCCGACATCATGGTCAACGGCGCGGGCCGCGTGTTCATCGAAGTCGGCGGCAAGGTCCAGCTGACCAATGTTCGCTTCCGCGACAACGCCCAGCTGATGAACATCTGCCAGCGGATCGTCAGCCAGGTCGGCCGCCGCGTCGACGAAAGCAGCCCGATCTGCGACGCGCGTCTGCCCGACGGAAGCCGCGTCAACGTCATCGCCCCGCCGCTGGCCATCGACGGCGCGACGCTGACGATCCGGAAGTTCAAGAAAGACAAGCTGACCATGCGCAACCTGGTGGAGTACAACTCCATCAGTCCCGAAGGGGCGCGCGTGCTGGGCGTGATCGGCGCCTGCCGATGCAACCTCGTCATCTCGGGCGGTACGGGTTCGGGCAAGACGACCTTGCTCAACACCCTGACGGCCTTCATCGACCCGACCGAGCGCGTGATCACCTGCGAGGACGCGGCGGAACTGCAGCTGCAGCAGCCGCACGTGGTGCGTCTGGAGACCCGGCCGCCGAACCTCGAAGGCCAGGGTATGATCACCATGCGCGACCTGGTGAAGAACTGTCTGCGGATGCGTCCGGAACGGATCATCGTCGGCGAGGTGCGCGGACCTGAGGCCTTCGACCTGCTGCAGGCCATGAACACCGGCCACGACGGCTCCATGGGCACGCTGCACGCCAACAGCCCGCGTGAAGCCATCAGCCGGATGGAATCCATGATCACCATGGGCGGCTATGGCCTGCCGTCCAAGACGATCCGTGAAATGATCGTCGGATCGGTCGACGTCATCATCCAGGCGGCGCGCCTGAGGGACGGATCGCGACGGATCACCCACATCACCGAGGTCGTCGGGCTGGAAGGCGACGTGATCGTCACCCAGGACCTGTTCGTCTACGAGATCACCGGCGAAGACGAGAACGGCAAGATCGTCGGTCGTCATCGCTCGACCGGCATCGCCCGGCCCCGCTTTTGGGACCGCGCCCGCTATTACGGGCTGGAGCGCGAGCTGGCCGAAGCCCTCGACGCGGCGGAGTAGCGGTCATGCTGATGCTCCTCGCCGGACTTCTGGCCTTCATCACCGTCGGTGGCCTGGGCTGGGCGCTGGTCGGCGGAGAAGATTCCTCGGCACAAGCCGTCAAGCGCGCCGAAGCCATGGGCATGGGCCAGACCAAGGCCGCCCGGCTCAAGGCCGCCAAGGCCGAGGCCAACACGCCCGAAGCCCGCCGCAAGGCGATCGAGGTCCAGCTGAAGGATGCCGAGCGCAAAGAACGCAAGGCCCGCATGACCATCGCGGCCCGCCTGAAGCACGCCGGACTGGGGCTAAGTGTCCGGACCTTCTGGCTGATCAGCGCCGGTCTCGGTGTCGTGGCGACCCTGGTTGCGCTGGTGTTTGGTCTCCACATCCTTGTCGCTCTGGGGGCCGGTATCGCCGCTGGGCTGGGTTTGCCGCGCTGGGTCGTCGGTTTCGTCGCGACGAGTCGGTTGAAGAAATTCGGGCTGGAGTTTCCTAACGCGGTGGACGTCATCGTGCGGGGCATCAAGTCCGGCCTGCCGGTCCACGACTGCTTCAAGATCATCGGCAAGGAGAGCCCCGCGCCCTTGGGGCCGGAGTTCCAGACCCTGGTCGAAGGGCTGGGCGTTGGCCTAACCCTGCCACAGGCGCTGGAGAAGATGTATGAGCGCATCCCCACGCCGGAGCTGAAATTCTTCGGCATCGTCATTGCCATTCAGCAGAAGACCGGCGGCAACCTGGCCGAGGCGCTCGGCAACCTGTCGCATGTGCTCCGGGCCCGGAGGATGATGCGTGAGAAGGTCAAGGCCCTGTCGTCCGAGGCCCTGGCGTCGGCCGGCATCATCGGTGCCCTGCCGCCGGTGGTGATGACGCTCGTGGGTCTGACGACCCCGGCCTACATGGCCCTGATGTTCACCGAACTCCGGGGGCAGATCATGCTGCTGGGTTCGGCCATCTGGATGGGCTGCGGCATCTTCGTGATGAAGCGCATGATCTCGTTCAAGATCTAGGGGCCGACCATGGGCATGCTTGAAGCCATCGTCGAACCCAGGAACCTGCTCAGCATTGGCGTCGCCGTTCTGGTTTTCGCCACCATGGTGACCCTGCTCGGTTCCATGACCGGCGGGGTCCAGCTGGACAAGCGCATGCAGGCGGTCTCGACTCGCCGCGACGAACTCAAGCGCAAGTCACGCGCCGCCATCGCCAGCGGTCAGGGTGGGCTGCGCCACACCGACGACGGCTTCAAGAAGAAGATCGTCGAGCAGTTGAACCTGTCCAAGCTGCTCGAGGACCCCAAGGTCGCCGAGCAGATGATCCAGGCGGGCTTCCGCGGGCCTCGGCCGGTTACGACCTTCTACTTCTTCCGCTTTGCGACCCCGATTTTCTTTCTGCTGTTCAGCGCCTTTTACCTGTTCTTCGTCAACGACTTCGGTCTTCCGCCGATCACCAAGCTGCCGATGATCATGGGCGCGACCGTGCTCGGCTTTTATGGACCCAACGTCTATCTGAAGAACCGTATCGACAACCGTCGGCAGTCGATCATGCAGGGCTTCCCCGACGCGTTGGATCTGCTGCTGATCTGCGTGGAAGCCGGCATGTCGATCGAATCCGCGATCGTGAAGGTCAGCCAAGAGATCGGCACCACCTCGGTCGAACTGGCGGAGGAATTGGCCCTGCTGTCGGCCGAGCTCAGCTATCTGCCCGACCGGCGCATGGCCTATGACGGCCTGGCCAAGCGGACGAACCATCCGGGCGTGCGCGCCGTGGCGACCGCCATGGTGCAAGCCGAACAGTACGGCACGCCGCTGGCCACCGCCCTGCGGACCATGGCCAAGGAAAATCGCGAGCTGCGTCTATCAGCGGCAGAAAAGAAGGCGGCGGCGCTTCCGGCCCAGCTGACCGTGCCGATGATCCTGTTCTTCCTGCCGGTGCTGTTCGTGGTCATCCTCGGCCCGGCCATCATCCAGATCCAGGACCAGATGAAGAGCCGCGACGGCCAGCAGGCGACGGCACCCCAGACCGAATAACCGATCAGTCGGCCTCGGCGTGGACCTTCAGGCCCTCGCAGACCGCTTCGCAGGCGACCTTGAAATGGCGGCGGTGCCTGTCGTGGAAGCCCTCACCGCGAAAGCCCGAGAAGATGAAGCCGTTAGAGACTATGCAGCTCCTCGGCTGGAGCTGTTCGATCTCGAAGTATCGCACGACCTTGAACAGGAAACCGCGCTTCTCGGTCAGGACCAATTGCCCCCCGGGGATCCACTCCGCCACGCCGAGGGTGGCGCGCCGCTCGCCAAGCTCTGGAAGAGTCTCGACCAAGGTCAGGCTGCCGCCGAAACCGATCCGGCCCTCGACCTGGGTTTCCACGGGATTCCAGCGGTCCCACTCCGAAAGCTCGGCGATCAGGGCCCAGATGCGGTCCGCGTCCGCCTGGACGCCGATGCGCTTTTCGATCTTGAACGGGTTCATGGTCGCGATGTCGCAAGCGCGGGGGCCAGACGCAAGCGCGGGCGTTCGTCGCGCCTTTAGCGATTGCCCTCCGGTCCGGGCTGGGAGGCGGGCGGAGCGCCGGACGAAGGCGTGTCGACCAGATCCGGGTGAGGATCGCGGCGCAGGGTGGGGCTCATCAGGGCCATGACCGTGGCGATCGCAAGAAGCACTGCGTTTGCCCCGAACGGAGCCGCCTCGCCCAGACCATACAGCGCCACGCCCGCGACGGGCGGAACGAGAAAGCTGAGGCCCGCCAGCGACATCATCAGACCCGCCACCGCACCCTGCTCATGGGCACTGACCGCCAGCGAAGATCCGGCGGTGAAGCCCGGTCGCGCGAAGCCGACGCCCATCGACACCACGGCATAGCCGACGACCACCCCGAAATAGCCGGGCGCGACCATGCTGAGCAGATTGCCCGCGAGCGCCAGGCTGCCCCCCCAACGCATGAGAGCGAGCGGCTGCATCTTCAGCAGCGGGATCAGGCCCCACTGAACCATCAGGGTGGCGGCCGCGCCGGCAAAAAAGGCCACGCTGATGAAACCTTGGGCGTGCGTGGCGGGCAGTCCGGTCTGGGCCATCTCGTCGATGATGTGAAAGCCCAGAACCGCGATGTTCACTGCCTGGGCGCTGGTGACCAGCAACCCATAGAGCAGGAAGTCGCGCACCCTGGGGTCCCGCCACAGGCCGCTGCCTTCACCGGCCTTAAGCCGTATCGTGGGCTGGCGCACCACCTCGCCGGACGGCAGCCGCTTCCAGACGACGAACAGGACGACCAGACCGATCAAGGCAAAGGCGTACATGGGCCCGGCAAGGCCGATTACGGGCAGGACGAGGAACGGAGACAGGACGGGCCCGATCACGGTCCCCAACCCTTGCGCCGAGGCCAGGAGCGACATGGCCTGGGTCCGCTCCTCGGGGCTGGTCCGGTCCGCGACATAGGCCTGGGACGCGATCGGGGCGGCCGATCCCAGAACACCGTAGACCGTGCGCGCAATCGCCATGAGGACGAAGGCGGTCACCGGCGCGAGCCACCCCTCAAGCCCGAAGGTGGCCCCCAACCCGAACCCGGCCATCGACACGACAAAGCCGGTCAGGCCGATCAGGATGACGTTCTTCCGTCCGGCCCGGTCCGAAAGTCGCGCCCAGAAGGGCGAGGCCACGGTCCACATCAGCGCCGAGATGGCGAAGGCGGCGGCGACCAGGGTGTCTGCCAGCCCGAAGGTCCGACCGATGTTGGGCAGCACCGACTGCAGCCCCATGTTCCCGGCCGCCGCGATCAGGCTGACGACGAAGAGGATCACAAAGGCGGGCGAGGTGGGGGACATCGCACCGCCATAGCCCCGACCTGACGACAGGTCACGCGACGGAGTTGATCCAGTCCGATAGCCGCCAGACTTGCGAACCGTTCCGGTGCAGTCTCATCGTGCAGAAAACGCGAGGCGAAAAATGGCGACCATCCACGTCGAACGCATCATCAACGCCCCGGCGGACCAGGTCTGGGAGGCCCTCAGGGACTTCGGCGCGCTGCACACGAAAACCGCGCCCGGATTCATCATCGACACCGTGGTCGAGGGCGACATCCGCACAGTGACGTTCGACGGCGGTCTGGTGCTGCGGGAGCGATTGATCGCGATCGACGATGAGCGCCGACGGATCGTCTACAGCATCCTGGCAGACATTTTCGAACACCACAGCGCCTCGAACGCCGTCGTGCCCGAGGGTGACGATCGCTGCCGCTTCGTCTGGATCGTCGATTTCCTGCCCGATGATCCGAAAGATCGCATCACAGCCATGATGAACGCCGGCATCGACGCCATCAAAGCCTCTATGGAAGCGCAGCCTTAATCCACCACCTTCAGCGTCGGCTTCAGCCGGCGCCCGTCATCCAGCCCCAGCCGCGCCTTGACCTCGAACAGGTCGCCTCCGGCCGGCACGATGAGCAGCTGCTTGGGATTGGCGGCGTTGATCGCTACGACGGCATTCTTGGGACAGATGTCGAAACAGCCGGTCTGGATCACGGCCAGCTCGGCCTTGCGGCCCTTGCCGTCGCCGGGTCGGAGATACTTCTTCAGGGCCTTTTTCAGGGATTTGTCGCCATCGGGCCCGAAGCCGCCGTCGAGTTTCTTCTGGCACTTCTTGCAGACGAGGACGACGTCCTTCCATCGGGTCTTGGTCGTCTTGATGGCCATGACCGAGACATCGGCTGCGTCGGGGCGATCCGCAAGGCGCTTGCGTGCGCATGAAGGCTCTGCCCATCATTATGCCTCACTTCCAGAGGCCGTCCCATGATCCGCACCGCAACCCTCGCCGCCCTGCTCACGCTGGCCACCGTGCCCGCCTTTGCGCAGGTCACCGCCGCAGAGGTCCGGACAGCCGCTGACGGCGTCAATGCTGACGTGGTCGCCTGGCGTCGCCACCTGCACCAGAACCCGGAACTGGGACTGGCGGAGGTGCAGACCGCCGCCTTCGTGGCCGAGCGTCTACGTGGCTTTGGACTGGACGAGGTGCGCGAGGGCGTGGGTCGAACCGGTGTGGTCGGTATCCTGCGCGGCACCGGAGATGGGCCTGAGCGGGTCGTGGCGCTGAGGGCCGACATGGATGCCCTGCCGGTGCAGGAGGCCACGGGCTTGCCCTTCGCCTCGACCGCGACTGGGACCTATCAAGGCGCGACCGTGCCGGTCGCCCATGCCTGCGGCCATGACGCCCATGTCGCCATGCTGCTTGGGGCCGCCGAGGTGCTGAGCGAGATGAGGGATCGGTTCTCGGGGACCATCGTCTTCCTGTTCCAGCCGGCCGAGGAAGGCGTGCCGCCCGGCGAGCCCCTGGGCGGGGCGCGACTGATGATTGAAGCTGGGGCGCTGGAGAACCCCGAGGTCGAGGCCATCTTCGGTTTGCATGTCGTGCCGGGACGGCCGGGAACGATCTTCTATCGGCCCCAGGGCTTTATGGCGGCGTCGGACCGGGTCGACATCACCCTGACCGGGCGTCAGACCCACGGGGCCTGGCCGTGGCGAGGCATCGACGTGATCGCCGTGGCCGCGAACGTCATCCAGACCGTCAACACCCTGACCGCGCGCACCGTAGACCCCACGACGACGCCCACGGTGTTCACTATCGCCACGGTGGACGCCGGCGTGCGCTACAACATCATCCCCGATACCGCGACGATGTCGGGTACGCTGCGCACCTTCGACCGCGCGCAACGTCAGGCTCTGGTCGATCGGGCCGAGGCCGCCATTGATCACATCGCGGCCGCCTATGGCGCGACGGCCGATTTCTCGATCCGTGAAAACGCCGCCCTCGTGTTCAACGATCCGCCGCTGTCGGCCTGGCTGGCACCGGTGCTGGAGGAGGCGGCTGGCGAGGGCAACGTCAATCCGGCGACGCCGCCGACGACGGTGGCGGAGGACTTCTCCTACTTCCAGTCCGAGGTCCCGGGCGTCTTCTATCACCTGGGCGGCACTGCCAATGGCGTGGCCCCGGCGACGGCGGCCCCGAACCACTCGCCCCAGTTCGACGTCAATGAGGACGTGCTGGTGGTCGGGGTGCGCGCCCATGTGCTGAGCGCGCTTCGGTTCCTGGAGAGCGGCGGGGCCTGACGGGCATTACGCCAGCCAGACCATCATCCGCGTGTCGACCGGCGTGCTGCGGGCCCGGCTGAAGCGTTTGCGCGTCTCGCCAGTGTAGAGAAAGCCCGCCTTTTCCAGCACCCGGCCCGAGGCCGGATTGTCGGCGAAGTGACCGGCGAGCAGGGCACGACGCTTCCACCGCTTGCCGGCCCAGACGAGTGCGCCTTCTAGAGCCTCGGTGGCGAAGCCCCGGCCCCAGAACTGACGGCCGATCCAGTACCCGGTCTCCGGAGCGCCCTCTCCCAACGGATTGGCCGCGTCCTCGAACATGCCTAGAACGCCCACAGGGCCTTGGTCCTCGTGCTCGATTAGGAAGGTGGCGGCGCGGGCCGGGTCCTGGGCGGCGACCTGGACGACGAAGTCCTCCGCATCCCCCTGACCGAAGGGGTGAGGCATGCGGCAGGTCATGCGCGCGATGTCGGGATCGTTGGCCAACCGCGCGATCGCGGGAATGTCCTGGGGGCCGGGCGACCGCAGCAGCAGCCGCCGGGTCTCCACGACCGGAGAGGTTTCAATGACGCACATGGACCGTCCTCGCCTGATGACGTGTCTGCCTCCTTGGGGAAGGGCTCGGGCGGACTTCGAGGCGGGGAACGCAAACGGGGAGCCTGGTGATCCAGACTCCCCGCGGAATACTTCCCTTGGTCCGGATCGGCTGCTTTCTGGAGGAGAGCAACGCGATCCGAAGGCCGGTTTCGCGTTACTCGGCGGCGAGCGCCTGCTGGTCGTCGTTCGCCGGAATGATCGATACGTAACAGCGGCCGCCACGTTTGGTCTGGAACTGCACCGCGCCGGTCGCCGTGGCGAACAGGGTGTGGTCACGACCCAGGCCGACGTTCGTGCCCGGGTGGAACTTGGTGCCGCGCTGACGCACGAGGATGTTGCCGGCCAGCACGCGCTCGCCGCCGAACTTCTTCACGCCAAGGCGCTTGGATTCTGAGTCGCGACCGTTGCGCGACGAACCGCCGGATTTCTTGTGTGCCATGGGAGCGCTCCCTTACGTCTTCAGTGCTTAGGCTTCGTCGGACGAAGCGGCGGTTTCGGTCTTGGCGGCAGCCTTCTTGGCCGGAGCCTTCTTGGCGACGGCCTTCGGAGCCTCTTCGGCCGGGGCGGCTTCCACGCGGGGAGCAAGGCCACGGGCGCGGGCGTTGATTTCAGCCTTGGTCAGCAGTTCGACCTTGCCGTCCCACTTGGCCTTCTCGCCGGCACCTTCGATGCCAGTGATGCGCAGGACCGATTCCATCTGGCGATGACCGCGCGTGCGGCGGTAGCCCTGACGGCGGGTTTTCTTGAAGATCTTGACCTTCTCGCCCTTGCGGGTCTCGATCAGGGTGGCGGCCACTGCGGCACCGTCGATCAGCGGCGCACCGACGGTGACGCCCTTGTCGCCGCCCAGCATCAGGACTTCGCCGAAGTTCACGGCCTCGCCGGCCTCGCCGTCGAGCTTCTCGACCACGATGGTGTCGCCCGGTTGAACCCGGTACTGCTTGCCGCCGGTTTTGATCACCGCGTACATGTTGAGGCCTCGGCTTAACGCGAAAAAGAATGCGCCCGCCGGAGGACCCCCCGCGGGCGAAGAGCGGCGACATAGACAAGAGGCGGGACAGAGTCAACGCGAAAGGCCCGGTTTCGGGGCCGTGACGCGGCTTCGACTACCCCTATATTGCCCCTGATGCCTTCCGACACGCCCATCCTCGAACCGGACGCCACGCTGGTCGCCGCCGACCTGATCCGCGACGAGGCGAAGCGTGCGCCCGACAAGCCGGGCGTCTATCGCATGTATGGCGAGGATGGGACCTGCCTTTACGTCGGCAAGGCCAAGTCCCTGAAGAAGCGCATCCTGCAGTACGCCCAGGGGCGGTTCCACACCCAGCGCATCGGCCTGATGGTCTCGCTGACGCGCGCGATGGAGCTGGTGGTCACGGCCTCGGAGACCGAGGCCCTGCTGCTGGAATCCAACTTCATCAAGAAGCTGAAGCCGCGCTTCAACGTGGTGCTGAGGGACGACAAGTCCTTCGCCGAGCTGATGATCCGCAAGGACCATCGCGCGCCCCAGGTCAGGAAGCATCGCGGAGCTCATACGACGCCCGGCGACTATTTCGGGCCCTTCGCTTCGACCTGGGCGGTCAACCGGACGCTGACGACGCTGCAGAAGGCGTTTCTTCTGCGATCCTGCTCGGACAGTGTCTACGAGACCCGCACCCGCCCCTGCATGCTGCACCAGATCAAGCGGTGCTCTGCCCCCTGCACTGGCCTGATCTCGCTGCAGGACTACGGCGACCTGGTCGAAGAGGCGTCGCTGTTCCTGAGGGGAAAGTCTCGCGCCGTCATCGGTCGGCTATCCAAGGAGATGACCGAGGCGGCTGAGCGCATGGACTTCGAACAGGCGGCCCGGGTCCGGGATAGGATTCGGGCGCTGTCTGCAATTTCGATGGAGTCCTCGGTCAACGCCGACGGTGTCGCCGAGGCCGACGTTTTCGCCCTTTTCTCGCAGGGTGGTCAGGCCTGCGTGCAGGTGTTCTTCTATCGAAGCGGCCAGAACTGGGGCGGGCGGGCCTATTTCCCGCGCGTGGACAAATCGGACTCCGATCCGGAGATCCTGTCGGCGTTCCTGGGGCAGTTCTATGAGGACAAGCCGGTCCCGCGCCTGATCCTGTCCAATGTCGTGCCGTTCGAGAAGGAACTGCTGGAAGAGGCCTTCTCGATGAAGGCCCGGACGGTGGACGGCCGCCGCGTCGTCTCTATCGAGCGGCCGATGCGCGGCGACCGCAAGGGCCTGGTCGACCACGCCCTGACCAACGCGCGCGAGGCGCTGGGCAGGAAACTGGCCGAGAGCTCGGCTCAGTCAAAGATCCTTGATGAGGTCTGCGAGGCCCTGGGGCTGGAGAGCCGACCCGAGCGCATCGAGGTCTATGACAACGCCCACATCCAGGGTTCGAACGCCGTGGGCGGCATGATTGTCGCTGGCCCCGAGGGGTTCCAGAAATCGCAGTACCGCAAGTTCAACATCAAGGGCACGGACCTGACCCCCGGCGACGACTACGGAATGATGCGCGAGGTCATGCGCCGCCGCTTCTCGCGTCTGGTCAAGGACGAAGAGGAGGGGACCGAGGAGGTCGTGCGGCCCGACCTTTTGTTGATCGACGGTGGGGCCGGTCAGCTTGCGGAAGTTCAGGCCGTGCTGGCTGATCTCGGGCTGGAGGACATCCTGGCGGTCGGGGTGGCCAAGGGGCCTGACAGGGACGCCGGGCTGGAGCGGTTCTTCGTGTCGGGCAAGCCGCCGTTCATGCTGCCGCTGAAATCACCGGCCCTCTACTACATCCAGCGACTGCGCGACGAGGCACACCGCTTCGCCAACGGGGCCCACGCCAAACGCCGGGCCATGGACATCAAGAAGAACCCGCTCGACGAGATCGAGGGCGTGGGACCGGGCCGCAAACGCGCCTTGCTGCACGCCTTCGGCTCGGCCAAGGGGGTGTCGCGGGCCTCTGTCGCGGACCTGATCAAGGTCGAAGGCGTGAACCAGGCGCTGGCCGAGCGCATTCATGGCTTCTTCCGTCCCGCAATACGGAGTTAGGATGTCGGCGGACGGCCTGGTGCCCGGAGGCATGGGATGACTGAGCTGGCGCAAGGCGTGGTTCATGCGGTGCCTGCGGATCTTGAGCTCGCCCTGCGCTCGGACGCCGGTGGTCTCGGCCTCTGGCAAGGCCTGACACCGCTGGGCCGGAACGAGTTCATCTGCTGGATCGAGGACGCCAAGCGGGCCGCGACCCGAGAGCGGCGCATTGAACGGGCGTTGGAGGAGCTGCGCGAGGGCAAGACCCGGCCGTGCTGCTGGCCGGGCTGCATTCACCGCACGGACAAAGCCCCCGGTCGCTGGCAGCAAGCCGTTTTGATTGATGGGAAGGGCCACAGTCGGTAGCAACCGCCCATGCCCCAACACTCCCAAGCTGCCCTGCTCGCCGGATATCGGCGCTTTCGTGAAGGTCACTGGCCCGAAGCCCGGGCCCAGTACGAGGCGCTGGCCGTCGAGGGCCAGAAGCCCCACACCCTGGTCGTCGCCTGTTCAGACAGCCGCGCCGACCCGGCACTGATCTTCGATACCGCGCCCGGACAGCTGTTCGTGGTGCGAAATGTCGCCAATCTGGTCCCGCCCTATCAGCCGGACGGGCAACTGCATGGCGTCTCGGCGGCGCTGGAGTTCGGAGTGAAGGTGCTGGGCGTCCGTCGCATCATGGTGATGGGCCATGCCCAGTGCGGGGGAGTTAGCGCCATGGTCCACGGCGCGCCGGCCAACTGTCAGGATTTTGTCGCGCCGTGGGTTCAGCAGGGCGCGCCAGTCGTGCGGCGCGTCGCTGAGGCCTGCGCGCCGGAAGAGGTGGAGCAGCTGACTGAGGAGGCAGTCGTCCGCCTTTCGCTGGAGAACCTGCGCACCTTCCCCTGGATTGCTGAGCGCGAGGCCGCAGGAGCCCTGGCCCTGAGCGGCGTCCATTTTGGAATCGCCGACGGCGTGCTGCGGGTGTTGACCGAAGAGCCCCGTTTCGAAACCCTTGACTGATCTGGCGTTCGCCTCGCGCGGCAAAGCATGGCATTTGCCATCCTGACAGTCCTGAAGGCCCCCATGTCCCACGCCCACCGCGCCAATCCGATCCCCAACATCCTGACCGGTCTGCGTCTGATCGCCGGGGTGGTGATGTTCCTGATCCTGGCGGGAGCGACTGGCGGGGTACCGATCCTGTCGTCCTATCTGAGCCCCGAAGATCAGTTCGGCCTGTATCGTGCAGCCTTCTATATCTTCGTCGTGGCTGCCTCGACGGACTGGATCGACGGCTATCTGGCGCGGCGATGGAACGCCACGACCCGCTGGGGCGCGATTCTGGACCCCATCGCCGACAAGGTGCTGGTGACCGGGGCTATTCTGGGCGTCCTGACGTCCGGCAGCGTGCCGCAGATCGCCATTCCTTGCGGCCTGATCCTGTTCCGGGAGTTCGCTGTCTCAGCGCTGCGCGAAACCGTCGCCGGGCGGGTAACCCTGGAAGTCACGACGCTGGCCAAGTGGAAGACGACAGTCCAGTTGGTGGCGCTGGGTGCCCAGCTGTTCGCGCGAAACTGGGACGGCTTCGGGCTGGAGTTCGATTACCTGCCCTGGTTCCAGCTGTTCGCGGACACCCTGATCTGGTTCGCCGCCATCGCCACGGTCTGGACCGGCTGGCAGTATTTCGACACCGCTCGCCGCTCGCTGGCTGAACCCGAGGATTGAGCCCGGCATGACCGAAGACCGCAGGGTCCAGGCCGCGCGACGGATCGCTTCGCATGTCGCCAAGCATTTGCAGGCCGATCTGTCGCTCCAGCTCTGGACCGGCGAGGTCCTGCCGCTGGGGCCCGGCGCAAGGGACGACATCCGCATTGTCCTGACAGACCCGGGCGCGGTGCGGCGGCTTCTGCTCAAGCCCAGCCTGATGACGCTGTTCGAGCTTTATGGAGCCGGTGACGTGCGCATCGAGGGCGGCAGTCCGCTGGAGGCGTCCGGTCGCTGGGACCACGGCCGCGCTGTTCACCTGCCCCGCCGCGTAGACAAGAGCCTGATCGCGCGCGAGTTGATCCCCTTCCTGATGGGCGGAAAGACCCGCAGCGTCGACGCCGCTTATGACGTCGAGGGAATGGCCGGGCAGCGCCAGGACAAGGCTGCGCGTCGGGACAAAGACTTCATCTCCTTCCACTACGACGTCGGCAACGACTTCTACGGGCTCTTTCTCGATCCCGAGATGGTCTATTCCAGCGCCTACTACGCGGACGACGGGACCTCGCTGGAAGAGGCCCAGATCCAGAAGCTGGACCTGATTTGCCGGAAGCTGCACCTCAAGCCGGGGCAGAAACTGCTCGATGTCGGATGCGGCTGGGGCGGGCTGTCATGCTGGGCGGCGCAGCACTACGGCGTTACGGTTCACGGTGTGACCTTGTCCGAAGAGCAGCTGGCGTTTGCGCGGGCCAAGGTCGAGCGGCAGGGCCTGACGGACAAGATCACGCTGGAACTGCGCGACTACCGCGACCTCGACATGACCGAGCACTTCGACGCCATCAGCCAGGTCGAGATGTTCGAGCATGTCGGCTTCGCCAACCACGACCGGCACTTTCTGGAGATGAAACGCCTGCTGAAGCCCGGGGGCCTGTATTTCCACCAGGCGTCGGTGCGGCGGGGCGGCAGCGATCCGGCCAATATCGCGCCCCAGACCCATGCGACGCGGGCGATCAGCCGGTTCATCTTCCCGGGCGGAGAACTGGACACCATCGGCATGACGGTGACCAACCTCGGCCGGCTGGGCTTCGAGGTTCTGGACGTTGAGGATCTGCGCGAACACTTCCAGCGGACAACGGCGGAATGGTCGCGCCGCCTCATGGCCCGGCACGACGAGGCGGTGGCGATGGTCGGAGAGGAGCGGACGCGGCTGTGGCTGATCTTCTTCGCCATGTGCGCCAAAGGCTTCGAGCGCGGGTCCATCCTCGTCTATCAGACGGTCGCCCAACGTCGGCGTGCGGGGCCTAGTGGCATCCCACTGGATCGGGCCAGTCTGTATTCGTGAGCGATAGCGCGAACGACACGGCCAAGGGTTGGCGCGGAGTCTGGCGCGACCTAACCGGTCGCTCGCACCGCTGGGGACTTACCATCGTTTACGGCGTGATCTTCGCCCGCCTGTCGATCATCCCGCTTCTCGTCCTCTTTGCCTTGACAACGGACGTCATGAACAACGATCCGCTCGAGGGCTTCAGCGGCGCGATCGGGGACATCGACGCCGTCCGTATTCTGTCTGCGCTCGTCTTTGCTCCCCTGATCGAGAGCGCGCTCGTGGCCTTTATCGTATGGCTCGTCTCGGTCCGGCTCCGCTGGCCCGGCTGGATCGCCGTGTCGGCGGTCGTGGTGCTTAGCGTTCCCCTTCACGGCCTCGTGCTCGGTTCTCTCCTCGTGGCACCCTTCTTCGCCCTCATGGCTACAATCCAGTTGAACTGGACCCGTCGCGGCGACGGTCTTGGCGGCTACTTCGTGGTCGTGACCTTGCATGCGCTAGTCAACGCAATCGCCTTGCTGACGACCTGGACCTTTCGGTAGTTCGCCCAGTGACAAACCCCTCGACCGTTATAAAGTAACACGCTATAGGGTCGGCGATGTCGCCCTCCGACCTTGAACATCCGATCCTGCTCTCCCTTGTCGGGGGCGGGTTCGCTGCGGCCTTCCTGCACGCGGCACTGCCGACACACTGGCTGCCGTTCGTGCTGGTCGGTCGGGCCCAGCAGTGGACCCTGACCCGCAATCTCGCAGCGGTGACGGCCGCCGGTCTGGCCCATGTGGCCTCGACCGTCTTTGTCGGTAGTCTGATCGTGGCGGCCGGGATGGTGCTCGACACCGTGGTGTCTGGGCTTCTGCCCTGGCTATCGGCGGGCCTCCTGTTCGTCTTCGGTGGCTTCTATCTGATCCGGGCGATCGTGCGGCGGCCAGTCGTGGCGGGTGGGCCGGGCATGGAGCTGGCCGAACCGAGCGTGTCGCACGCGGCCGCCTTCTGGGGTCTGGTCGGCATCATGGCCCTGTCACCGGGCGAGGTGCTCCTGCCGATCTATATGTCGGCCGCGGGCGAGGGGGCCGGCGTGCTGGCCCTGCTGACCCTCGCGTTCGCACTGGGCACGGTGTTGGGCATGACGGTCTTCACCCTTCTGGCGCGCGCCGGGGCCTCGATCCTTAGGCTGGAACGATGGGCGCGTTACGAGGGTGCCGTGCTGGGTCTGGCCCTGATCGTGATCGGCCTTCTTATCGTGACCCACCAGCACTAGGCTGGTGTCATGTCAGGCGGCCATTCCCACGCGGACCATACGCATCACGACCATGATCATCACGGTCATGGCCACGATCACGCGCACCACGGCCATCACCATCACCATCACCACGGGCATGGGCACAGCCACGGGCCGGTCAATACCGGCGACTGGCGTTATGGGGTCGGCCTGGTGGTCAATCTGGCCTTCGTGGTTTGCGAAGCCATCGCGGGCGTTCTCTCGGGTTCCACGGCACTGCTGGCCGACGCCGGTCATAATCTGTCCGACGTCCTGGGGCTTGCCATGGCGGGCGGGGCAGCGGTTCTGGCGCGACGCGCTGCGGGCCCCAGCCGCACCTATGGATTCGGCAAGGCCACGGTTCTGGCGGCGCTGGCCAATGCCGTCCTGCTCATCTTCACCTGCGGGGCAATCACATTCGAGGCGGTTCGCCGCATCGCTGACCCCGCGCCGGTCGAGTCCGTCCTGATCATGGCGGTGGCCGGCATCGGCTTCGTGATCAACCTGGGAACGGCCTTGCTGTTCATGAACGATCACAAGGATCTCAACGCACGGGGCGCCTATCTGCACATGTTGGCCGACGCCGGCGTTTCCCTGGGCGTGGTTGTGTCGGGCGGGTTGATTCTCCTGACGGGCTGGAGCGTCATCGATCCGGCGGTCAGTCTGGTGATCGTGGCGGTGATCGTGCTGGGGACCTGGGGCCTGTTCCGGGAATCATTGAACCTGGCGCTCGACGCCGCCCCGACCTCGATCGACGTGGCCGCCGTTCGGACGGCGCTCACCGAACTGCCGGGCGTAACGGCCGTCCATGACCTGCACGTCTGGGGGCTTTCGACCACCAAGACGGCCCTCACCGCCCATCTGGTCCACGGACGCAGCGACCCCAAGGGGCTTCTGGCCGAGGCCCAGACGCTGTCGAAGACCCGGTTCGGCATTTCGCACACGACGTTCCAGCTCGAGACGGGCGCGCTTCCGGATTGCCCGGATTGCTGACCTAACGTCAGCCTGCGGCTGCGCCAAATCGCCATTGAGGCGTCCCATCGCTTGGCAAGGCGGGTCCCGACCGATAAGGACCGGCTGAAATCGTCGAGCCCTGACATTTCAGGGGTCACGTCGGATCGGCGCTCCGTCGTCGAGACCGGTTTACTGAGCAGGATGAGGAACAATCGCATGCGTCTGGGCAAGCGCGCCCTGAACGGGATCGTAGGCGGCATCGCCACGACCTCGCTCGCCGTCTTCTTCGCCGCGCCCGCATGGGCGCAGGACCTGATGGGCCAGCCCACGCCGGGCGGAATCGGCCTCCAGCCGGCCGCCTCGCCGCTGAAGCACCAGGCGCATTTCTTCCACGACGTCGTCCTGATGCCGATCATCACCGGGATCAGCCTGTTGGTGCTGGGCCTGCTGATCTGGGTGGCGATCCGCTACAACAAGAAGGCCAATCCTACCCCGGCCAAGTGGAGCCACAACACTCTGGTGGAGATCGTCTGGACGGTCCTGCCCGTCATGATTCTGGTCGGCATCTCGCTGTTCTCGTTCCGCCTGCTGTTCGCCTACCACGACATGCCGACCCCGGACCTGACCGTGAAGGCCACTGGCAACCAGTGGAACTGGGCCTATGAGTACCCGGACCAGGGCGTGCCGGAATACATTTCCAACATGCTGCCCGAGGACGAGGCTCAGGCTCAGGGCGTTCCCTTCCGCCTGGCCGTGGACGAGCCCATTGTTGTGCCCGTCGGCAAGACGGTGCGCGTTCTGGTCACCGCGTCCGACGTGATCCACGCCTTCGCCCTGCCGGCCTTTGGTTTGAAGACCGACGCCATCCCGGGCCGCGTCAATGAAACCTGGTTCCGGGCCGAGCGCGAAGGCGTCTTCTACGGCCAGTGCTCCGAGCTTTGCGGCGTCGACCACGCCTTCATGCCGATCCAGATCAATGTGGTGTCGGAGGCCGAGTTCGCCGCCTGGGTCGCCTCCAGAGGCGGTTCCATGACCCCGGCCACGGCCGCTGAAGCCCCGGGCGGAACCGCCGCCCAGGTCGCCGCTCCGGCGGCCGCCGACGCGGCCCAGCCGGCCGCTGCAGAAGCTTCTGTTCCCGCCGCTCCGGCAGACGCCGCCGCCGCTCCCGCGCAGTAATCGTCAGACTGAAAACGATCATGGCCACCGACATCACCGCCGACACCCACGCTTCGCCCGGGCACGACGCCCATGCAGAGCACGATCACAAGCCGGGCTTCTTCACCCGCTGGTTCCTGTCCACCAATCACAAGGACATCGGGACGCTGTACCTGCTGTTCGCCATCATGGCGGGCATCGTCGGCGGTGTTCTGTCCGGCTTCATCCGCCTGGAGTTGGCCGAACCGGGTATCCAGTGGTTCGTCGAGGGCGGCCTCATCGAGCAGCTCGGCATCGTCGAGGCCTCCAAGCACGGCTACAACGTCACCGTCACGGCCCACGCCCTGATCATGATCTTCTTCATGGTCATGCCCGCGATGATCGGCGGCTTCGGCAACTGGTTCGTGCCGATCATGATCGGCGCGCCGGACATGGCCTTCCCGCGCATGAACAACGTGTCGTTCTGGCTGCTCGTTTCGGCCTGGGTGCTGCTCTGTCTGTCGATGTTCGTTGACGGCGGGCCGGGGCGCGGCTTCGGCGGCGGCTGGACCATCTATCCGCCGCTTTCGACGTCTGGTCACACCGGGCCCGCGATGGATCTTGCGATCTTCTCGCTGCACGTTGCGGGTGCCTCGTCGATCCTCGGCGCCATTAACTTCATCACCACCATCTTCAACATGCGCGCACCGGGTATGACGCTCCACCGCATGCCGCTGTTCGCCTGGTCGGTGCTGGTCACCGCCTTCCTGCTGCTGTTGTCGCTGCCGGTTCTGGCGGGTGCCATCACCATGCTGCTGACCGATCGCAACTTCGGCACGTCGTTCTTCGATCCGGCCGGCGGCGGTGATCCGGTGATGTTCCAGCACCTGTTCTGGTTCTTCGGTCACCCCGAGGTGTACATCCTGATCCTGCCGGGCTTCGGCATCATCAGCCATATCGTCTCGACCTTCTCCAAGAAGCCGGTGTTCGGATACCTGGCCATGGCCTACGCCATGGTGGCGATCGGCTTCGTCGGCTTCATCGTTTGGGCCCACCACATGTACACGGTCGGCATGAGCGTGAACCTGCGCGCCTACTTCATCGCCGCGACCATGATCATCGCGGTGCCGACAGGCGTGAAGATCTTCAGCTGGATCGCCACGATGTGGGGCGGCTCGATCAGCTTCAAGACCCCCATGCTTTGGGCGATCGGTTTCATCTTCCTGTTCACCGTCGGCGGCGTGACCGGCGTGGTGCTGTCCAATGCCGGTATCGATTACAGCCTGCACGATACCTACTACGTCGTGGCGCACTTCCACTACGTGCTTTCGCTCGGTGCCGTGTTCGCCATCTTCGCGGGCTTCTACTACTGGTTCGAGAAGATGTTCGGCGTGAAGTACAACGAGTTCCTGGGCGCACTGCACTTCTGGATCATGTTCGTCGGCGTGAACGTGATCTTCTTCCCGCAGCACTTCCTGGGTCTGCAGGGCATGCCGCGTCGTTACATCGACTACCCAGAGGCCTACACCCTGTGGAACCAGGTCTCGTCGTGGGGTTACGCCATCACGGCGGTCGGCGTGGTCGTCTTCCTGATCGTGCTGATCGAGGCGGCCGTGCGTCGTCGCGCCGGGGTCCCCAACCCCTGGGGCGAAGGTGCCACGACCCTGGAATGGACCCTGTCCAGCCCGCCGCCCCACCATCAGTTCAACGAATTGCCGGTGGTGAAGGCCGACAAGCACTAACCCTTCCACCCCATGCCAGGATGAGGGCCGCCTTCCGACCCGGGAGGCGGCCCCTCGCTTTTTTGAATGACCCAGTCCGCAACCCCCGCCCTGTCGACGGCCCAGCCGGAAGACTTCTTTCAGCTGCTGAAGCCGCGCGTTATGTCGCTGGTGATCTTCACCGCCGCGACCGGACTGGTCGTGGCAGGTGCCGACATCAATCCCCTGGTGGCGGCCATCGCCATCCTGTGCATCGCGGTCGGCGCGGGCGCGGCGGGTGCGCTCAACATGGCGCTGGAGGGCGAGACCGACGCCCTGATGCGGCGCACGCGGGGCCGCCCGGTCGCGGCGGGGCGGCTGAAGCCCAACGACGCCCTGATCTTCGGGGTCGTTCTGTCGATCTTCTCGGTCATGCTGCTGGGCATGAACACGAACTGGATGGCGGCGGGTCTGCTGCTGCTGACCATCGTCTACTATGCCGTCTTCTACACCCTGATGCTGAAGCGTCGAACGCCCCAGAACATCGTCATCGGCGGGGCAGCGGGCGCGTTTCCGCCGGTCATCGGCTGGGCGGCAGCGACGGGCGAGGCCCCCTGGCAGGCCTGGCTTCTGTTCCTGATCATCTTCCTGTGGACACCGCCGCACAGCTGGGCGCTGGCCCTGTATTCGACCGGCGACTACGCCAAGGCGGGCATTCCCATGATGCCGGTGGCGCGGGGCGCGAAGTCCACACGCCTGCAGATCCTGCTCTACTCCCTGGTGTTCGTGCCCGTGGCGATCGCGCCCGGTCTGACCGGCCTGGGTGGACCGATCTACCTCGTGGTCTCGATCGCCGGCGGCCTGATGTTCCTGGCGCTCGCTGTGCGGCTTTGGCGATCGCGCGCGGGCGACCAGCCGGACAAGGCCGAGGCCGTGGGGCGAGAGGCCGCATTGTATGATGTGCGCACTGAGGCCAAACCGGCACGCAACCTCTTCGCCTTCTCGATCCTGTATCTGATGGCCCTGTTCGCAGCCCTGCTGGTCGAACGCTTCGCCCTCTGACGGACCTGTAAAAACCGATGCGCCTTACTCCCGAACAGCTCCAGGCCCGCAACCGCCGCAGCCTCTGGATCGCGTTGGGCCTGGTTGGCTTCATCGTCCTGATCTTCCTGACCACCTTCCTGCGCATGCAGTCCAACCTGACGGAGCGAAAGGCCATGAACGCGGCCGTGGCGGAGGCTTCCCGATGAGTGCGCCCGAGCGCAAGACCCGTTGGTCGACACGGGCCGTGGCCCTGGCCTGTGCCGGCGTCGTGCTGACCATGACCGGTGCGGCCTTCGCGGCCGTTCCGCTCTATCAGCTGTTCTGCCAGGTCACCGGCTTCGGCGGCACGACCATGCGGGCGGACAGGCCCTCTGACGTCGTTCTGGACCGCACCATCAAGGTTCGCTTCGACACCAACGTCCGCAACCTGCCGATGACCTTCAGGGCGGAACAGGTGACCCAGACGGTGCGCATCGGCGAGACCGGGCTGGCCTATTTCGACGTCACCAACACCTCGGACCAGCCGATCGCGGCGCGCGCGAGCTACAACGTCGTGCCCGTGCAGACGGGCCAGTATTTCCAGAAGCTGCAGTGCTTCTGCTTCGATGATCAGACCATCGAGCCGGGCCAGACCATCCAGTTCCCGGTCCAGTACTACGTCGATCCCAAGCTCGCCGAAAACGCCGAGACCGACGGCGTTGATGAGATCACGCTCAGCTACACCTTCTATCCTTCGGCGGAAGACGCACCGGCCACTGGCGCGGGCTGAGAGCCGACGCTATAGCCTTCCGCAGATTCCGCATTCGCCTGACGTAGAGACCCCATGGCCCACGCCGCTCCGCATCACGACTATCACCTGGTCGATCCCAGCCCCTATCCGCTGATCTCCTCGATCACTGTGACCGTGATGATGATCGGCGCGGTTGCCTGGATGAAGGGCCTGTTCGGCATCGAGGAGGGCAACGCCATCCTCTTCTTCGCGGGCCTCGCCGGAACCCTCTACGCCATGGGGGCCTGGTGGTGGGACGTCATCCGCGAAGGCCAGAAGGGCGACCATACGCCGGTCGTCTCGATCGGCCTGCGCTACGGCATGACGCTGTTTATCGCCTCGGAGATCATGTTCTTCGCGGCCTTCTTCTGGATGTTCTTCGAGATGGCCCTCTTCAACGAGGCGCGCACGCACATCCCCGAGATATCCAGCTGGGCGGAGACCGCCGCCGCATGGTCGACCTGGCCTCCGCGCGGCATCGAGACGCTCGATCCCTGGCAGCTGCCTCTGCTGAACACCGTGATCCTGCTGCTGTCCGGCACGACCGTGACCTGGGCTCACCACGCGCTGCAGGTCGGAGATCGCAGCGGTGCGCGACTGGGCCTGATCATCACCGTGGCGCTCGGCATCCTGTTCACCGGCGTGCAGATCTATGAGTACGAGCATATCCTGCACGACAACCTCTTCTTCAACGAAGAGGCCTCCAGCTCGGGCCTGTACGGCTCGGTCTTCTTCATGGCCACCGGCTTCCACGGCTTCCATGTGCTGGTCGGCACCATCTTCCTCGCCGTCTGCCTGATCCGGTTGATGGCCGGCCAGATGCGACCCGAGAAGCACTTCGGCTTCGAGGCTGCGGCCTGGTACTGGCACTTCGTGGACGTGGTCTGGCTGTTCCTGTTCGCGTTCGTCTACGTGACGTTCGGCTAAGGGGCGGATTGACCCAACCCTTCCTCACTCCCTTT
>JADCBH010000078.1 GCA_020253595.1 Brevundimonas sp. | reverse complement strand
GTGTCACCCCTCATCCGACCGCGCTGCGCTCGGCCACCTTCTCCCGCAAGGGGAGAAGGACAATGACGGGTCGCGAACGCGCTGCCTGGGGCTTCGTCGCACCCGCCCTGATCGCCCTGGCGGTCTTCTTCGTCGTGCCGGTCGTTTCATCGCTGCTGCTGAGCCTGACCGACTTCGACATCTATGCGCTCGCGGATTTGTCGAACCTCCGTTGGATCGGGCTTGATAACTACACCCGCCTGCTCGGCAATCCGCTGTTCTGGCAGGCGATGAAGAACACGGTGCTGTTCGCCGTTTTCGGCGTGCCCCTGTCGATCGCCGCCTCGCTCGGCGCGGCGCTGCTGCTGGACGCTCGGACGGTGAAGTGGCGGCCGATGTGGCGGGTGATCTTCTTCGCCCCGTTCGTCACCACGCTGGTCGCCACGGCCGTGCTGTGGAACTACCTGCTCAACACCCGCTACGGCGTCATCAACTGGGCGCTGACGTCCATCGGCCTGCCCGCCGTCGATTGGCTGGGCGATCCAGCGACCTCTATCCCGGCCATCCTGCTGTTCGTGGTGTGGAAGACCTTCGGCTACAACATGCTGATCTTCCTCGCGGTGCTTCAGACCGTGCCGGACGAGCTGCATGAGGCCGCCCGCATCGACGGCGCGGGTCCCTGGAGCCGGTTTCGCCATGTGACCCTGCCGGCCATCGCCCCGACGCTGCTGCTGGTGTCGATCATCTCGGTCGCCGGCTTCTTCCAGCTTTTCGCCGAGCCCTATGTGATGACGCAGGGGGGACCGGCCCAGTCGACCGTGACGGTGCTCTACTTCATGTACGAAGAGGGCTTCAAATGGTGGAACCTTGGCTCCGCCAGCGCCGTCGCCTTCGTCCTGTTCGTCTGCATCTTCGCGGTAACCATGCTCCAGCTGGCGGTGTCGCGTCGCCTCGGCGGAGAGCACACATGAAACCCCGCGATATCCTCCTGAACCTCGGCGTCGCGGCGATCGGTCTGATCGTGCTGTTTCCGCTCGCGTGGATGGTCTCGGTCAGCCTGATGTCGAGCGGGGAGGCGGTCAACTTCCCCCCGCCGCTGATCCCGTCCGCACCCACGCTTGAACACTACCGCGAGCTCTTCGTGGAACGCGGCATGGGCCGTTACGTCTTCAACAGCTTCGCGCTGGCGACGCTGGCCACCGGGCTGGCGCTCCTGTTCACTGTCCCCGCCGGCTACGCCTTCGCCAAGCTGCGCTTCGCCGGGCGAGACCGCCTGTTCCAGCTGCTGGTCGCGGCGCTTGTCGTGCCCGCCCAGATCGGCACGCTTCCGCTGTTCCTGATGCTGAAGTCCGGTGGCCTGGTGAACACCTATGCCGGGGCACTGGTCCCCTGGCTGGCCTCTATTTTTGGCCTGTTCCCCGTGCGCCAGTATGCCCTATCCATCCCTGATGAGATGCTGGAGGCCGCCCGCGTGGACGGTGCCACCGAGGGGCAGATTTTCCGCCGCATCGTGCTGCCGACCCTGACGCCGATCCTTGTGACGCTGGCCCTGTTCGTCTTCCTGGGCAGCTGGAACGACTTCCTGTGGCCCCTCATCATTCTGACAGACCAGTCGAACTACACCCTGCCGGTCGCCCTCGCGTCCCTGTCGCGCGAACACGTGCAGGACATCGAGATGATGATGGCAGGCGCGGTGATCACCGTGGCTCCGGTCCTTGTCCTCTTTCTCGCGCTTCAGCGCTTCTACATTCGCGGCATGCTGGCCGGGAGCGTCAAGGGATGAGCACGCACACCCAAATCCTCCCCCGTTGGGGGAGGTGGATCCGAAGCGCAGCGAAGGAGACGGAGGGGGCTTGGGCCACACGACGCCAGTTGCGGCTGGCCCCCTCCGTCTGCTCGCAAGGGCTCCCATCCACCTCCCCCAACGGGGGAGGATTAGCGGTGCTTCTGGTCGCCTTTTTCCTCCTTGCCGCCCCCGCCCACGCCCAATCCAGCCGCACTCTCGACGCCTTCGAGGACCTGTCACCCTGGACGGCCGGTGCCTCCACCGACGTGTCCTCCACCATTCGCTCCGTTGACGGCACTCGCGGTCAGGCGATCCGGCTGGACTACGATTTCAACGGTCGTTCCGGCTACGCTTTCGCCGCCCGCTCGCTGTCGTTCGAGGCTCCCGAGAACTACGAAATCCGCTTCCGGGTGCGGGGCGAGGGGCCGACCAACACCTTCGAGATCAAGTTCACCGACGCGTCGGGCGAGAACGTCCACTGGCGCCAGCTGGCCCGCTTCGATTTCCCGGGTGAATGGACCGAGGTGGTGATCAAGCGCCGGCAGATCATCTGGGCCTGGGGCCCCAACTCCGACCGCACCTTTCGGGGTGCCGAGCGGATTGAGTTCGTCGTCGTGGCCGGGGAGGGCGGTCAGGGCTTCATCGAGGTCGACGACCTGACGCTTCGTACTCTGCCGCCGGAGCCATCGGTCCCGCCGCGCCCGGTGGCCGAGGCGTCGAGCGAAGATGGAAACTCAACGGCGTCGTTGGCTGTCGATGACGACCCAAGAAGCGCATGGATCACACAGGGTGCCGGTCCGCAGTCCTTGACCCTCGACCTCGGTTACGAACGTGAGTTCGGCGGCCTGGCCCTCAACTGGGTCGAGGGGCGCGCCGCGTCCCGTTACCGCCTGCTGGCCTCTTCGGACCGCCGCCAGTGGCGCGAGCTCACCCGGGTCGATGGCTCCGACGGCGGCACGGACTGGCTGATGACGACTGAGGCCTCCGCTCGCTGGCTCCGTCTCGACCTTCTCGAACCCCGGAGCGCGCCCGCGTCGGGTCAGATGGGGGCGGGCTTCGGCGCGCGCGACGGTGCGCGCGCTGCCTATGGCCTGTCCGACCTGCGCATCGAGCCCCTGTCGTTCGGTCAGAGCCGCACGGCTTTCCTCACCGCAATCGCCGACCGCAGCCGACGGGGGCTGTATCCGCGCGGTTTCCGGGGTGAACAGCCCTACTGGACCCTTGTCGGCGTCGACGGGGGCGGCGAGAGCGGCCTGATCTCGGAGGACGGTGCCATCGAGCTGAGGCGCGGCGGTCCCTCTATCGAACCCTTCGTGCTGGACAACGGTCGGCTGGTCACCTGGGCCGACGCCCGCATCGAACAGGCCCTGATCGACGGCGACCTGCCCATCCCGACCGTAACCTGGACCCATGACGATTGGACGTTGAGGGTCACCGCCATGGCCGAAGGCTCGCCGGACGCCGCCTCGCTTTACGGTCGCTACGACCTGACCAACACCTCCGCGCGCGAACGCACGCTCACGCTGGCCCTCATGGCGCGGCCGATGCAGGTCAACGGCCCGGTTCAGTTCCTCGCCGTGCCCGGCGGCGCCTCGCCGTTGGAGCAAATCCAGTGGAACGGGGCCGAACTGGTCCTGAACGACGCGCTGCGCGTCCGCACCCTGGTCCAGCCGGACGACGCCCGGCTGGCGACGTTCCATGCGGGCGCCGATCCCCAGAGCCTGCTCGCCCGTGGTCCGGACGCCCCGCGCGACGCCGCTGTCGAATCCGACCGAACCGGCCTGATGGCCGGGGCCCTCACCTGGACCGTAACGCTCGCCCCCGGCGAGACCCGCACCGTCGGCTGGGTGACGACGCTGGCCGGCCAGGCACCCGCGCTTCCGGCCACGGGATCGGTGAAAGCCGCCCTCGATACTGTCCAGGATCGCATCGCGGCCACATGGCGCGAGAAGCTGGATCGTTTCGAGCTGATCCTCCCGCCCGAGGCCCAGCGGATCGAGGACACGATGAAGTCCTCGCTCGCTCATATGCTGATGTCGCGTCAGGGCCCGATCCTCCAGCCGGGCACGCGCAGCTACAACCGCTCCTGGATCCGTGATGGGGCCATGATGGCCGAAGGCCTCAATCGCCTGGGTCACGCCGCGCTCAGCCAGGACTATCTCGCCTGGTACGCCCCCTTCGTCTTCGACAACGGCAAGGTCCCCTGTTGCGTGGATGCGCGCGGTGCCGATCCCGTGCCCGAGAACGACAGCCACGGCGAGTTCGTCTTCCTGGCGGCCGAGACCTACCGCTACACCGGCGACGAGACCCAGCTTCGCGCCGTGTGGCCCCAGGTTCAGGGGGCGATCCGCTACATGGACGAGCTTCGCGCCTCCACGCGTACGTCCGAGAACCAGACGCCCGATCGGCGACACTTCTACGGCCTGCTTCCCCCGTCGATCAGTCATGAGGGATATTCGGACCGACCGGCCTGGTCGAACTGGGACAACTTCTGGGGCCTGCTCGGCTATCGCGATGCCGTCTTCATCGCCCGTACCCTAGGGGACACCTCCGTCGCCGAACGCTACGACGCGGCTCGTCAGCAGTTCCTGACCGACGTCCTCGCCTCCATCGAAACGACGTCGGCGCACCACAACATCGACTGGATCGCGGGCGCGGCCGACCGGGGCGACTTCGACGCCACCTCGACCACCATCGGCCTGTCACCCGGCGGACTTCAGGACCAGCTGCCGCAGACCCTGTTGACCAACACCTTCGAGCGCTACTGGGCAAACTTCGAGGCCCGAGCCGCGAACCGCGCGGCCTGGCGTGACTATACACCCTATGAGCTCCGCAATGTCGGCGCTCTGGTCCGGCTGGGACAGCGTGAGCGGGCTCTTGAGGCGCTGGACTTCTTCTTCGCCGACCGCCGCCCGAGTGCCTGGAACGGCTGGGCCGAGGTCGTGGGACGCGATCTGCGCGAGCCGCGGTTCATCGGCGACATGCCCCATGCCTGGATCAGCTCGGACTACATCCGCTCTGCGCTGGATCTGTTCGTCTATGAGCGGGACGCGGACAATGCCCTGATCCTGGCGGCCGGTCTGCCGATGCGCTGGATCGATAGCCCAACGGGGATTGGCCTGCGAAATGTGCGGACGCCCTACGGCGGGCTATCTTACAGCCTGCGTCGTCGGGCGGGCGTCACCTTGCTGACCCTGAGCGGCGAGGCGATACCTCCGGGCGGCTTTGTCTTGCGCTGGCCGGAGAACGAGACCCCTCCGCAGCGGGTCCGCATCGACGGCCGCGCGGCCTCCTGGACGGGTCACGACCTGTCGATCCCGGCGGGAGCGCGACGGATCGAGCTTCGCTGACAGTTCCTACGGGTAGGCGCGGAGGGTAGACAGGGCCCATGACCCAGATCCGCCGTCTCATCGACCTGCCCGGTGTCGCCGACCTTGAGGCCAAGGCCCTGATGAAGCCCGGCTATGCCGACCCGCTTCGCCGCGATGAGTTCCCCGAGGTCGATGCCTGTCTGACGGATCTGTTTGGTCTGACCGGTGCGGAAGCGGAAGCAGCCCCACGGCCCGACGACTGGGACGGCATCGAACGCCTGTCGCCCCGAGAACTGGCCGACCTCTTCGAAGCCGAAGGCTGGGACGTGTGCGACGCCAAGGGCCGACCCCTCAGAATGCTCGGTCAGATGGCTGAACCGCTTGCCCTGGCCATGCGCGGCGTCGCCGGCCGGTTGCCCGAGGCCCCCTTTGTGCCAGAGCCGTCCGAGACGCGCGACGCCTGGGGCTCCGGTCTCGCCGCCGAGGCGGCGCGCTTTCGGAAGCGTTGAAGGATCAGTTGCCGGGACGGACGACCATGCAGGTCACCCGCCGAGCATCCAGCGCCTCGCAGGCCGCGCGGGCGGCGGCTTCCGACATGCCTGTGAAACGGGAGCGGTGCCAGCCCGCAGCCGAGGCCACGGTGCGCTCGGCGCTTGAGAACTGACTGCGGAAACGACGATTGACCTCGGCCAGCCACTGGGTCGCGACGGACTCGTCACGGAAGGCTCCGACCTGAACGCTCCAGCGCTCGGCCGCCGGTCGGGCAGGGGCCGCTGGCCGGGTGTTCGCCGCGGCGGCCGGACGCGCGGGTGTCGTCGCCGCGTTCCGGTTCAGCGTGCTGGTCCCGGCAACCCCGCTGTTCAGGTTTGCGGTCAGGTTGCCCGTGGTTCTGGCCGGAGCGACCTCGGCGCGCTCGACGGCGGCCGGCGGTGCCGGGGTGGCCCGGGTATAGCCGGCCGGTGGCGTATTGGAGACCGCCGTGGGCTGCGGGACGGAGGCGGCGCTCAGCGAGGTATAGGCCACCGCGTTCGATCCCTGACCCGTACTGTCTTCTGACGTCGGAGCACCATTCAGCGACGCATAGGCCACTGGTGCCCCCGTGTCCGGCCCGCCGATGCCAAAACCACGGGCTTCGAAGAAGGCCTGTGCCACCTGGATGCGCTCGCCGGCGGCGCGACGACGCTCAACCTCAAAGCCGGTGTTCATCAGGTCGGCAACATGGGCGTTACGGGTAGCGCTCGACCGGCCGCCAAGCACGATGGTGATCAGGCGGCGCCCGTCACGGACCGCCGAGGCCGCCAGATTGTAGCCCGAGGCATTGGTGAAGCCGGTCTTTATGCCGTCATAGCCGTCGCCGGAATGCAGCAGGCCGTTGGTGTTGCGAAAGTCGCGCCCGTCATAGACCCAGTCATGCTGACCGAAGTAGGCGTAGTATTGCGGATAGTCCCGCATGACCGCCCGCGCCAGGATCGCCAGGTCGCGCGCCGAGGTCAGCTGTCGGCTGTCGGGCAGGCCGTTCGGGTTGGCGTACCGGGTCTGGGTCATGCCCAGTTCCTGGGCCTTGAGCGTCATCATGGAGACGAAGCGGGCCTCGGAGCCCCCAATGTGTTCGGCGATGACCACGGCCATGTCATTGGCCGAACGAACGGCGGTGGCCCGCATGGCATCGTCCAGCCGAATCGTCTGACCAGCCTGCAGCCCAAGCTTCGACGGCGGCTGGGAGGCGGCGTGGGGCGACACGGTCAAGACGTCATCAAGCCGGACCTGGCCACGCTCCAGCGCTTCGAAGGCGAGGTAGAGCGTCATCACCTTGGTGATCGAGGCCGGAAAGCGCCGGCTGTCGGCATGGCGGGCGAACAGCACCTCGCCCGATGTGGCGTCCACGACGATGGCGGCATAACGCGTGTTCTCGCCGGATTGTGCCTGAACCTTGGTCAAGGCACCGAAGCCGCTGCCCAGGGCAAGCGAGATCATGAGGAGCAGCGCCACGACGCGTCGCGGTTCGCAAAGCAGTCCCTTCGACAGCAGACGCATCATCAGCAAACAGCCTCATCCGTTCTTGACGCGACGGCGGCCCCCCGGCGCGACGCAAGTGTCAGCCTAACATGAGGGCCGCAAGTTTCATGTCGGTTAAGCAGACGTCAACGTCGAATTGAACGGACGAATCCTGATGGGCGAACGCCAGGTGGTCAGCGATTGTGCGATGCACAAAAACATCTTGACCTGCCTTCGCACTTGCATCATATGAGCCACATCGCCTCAGCAGGGGTGAAAAGATTCTCGCGGGCCAACCGCGATCCAACAGAGTTCAGGAGACTTCACATGGCTGACACCGCCGAGACCATCACCAAGACCGTCAAGCAGACCGAAGCCGCCACCAAGGCCCAGGTCGAGCAGTTCAAGGCCCAGGCCGAGACCGTCCAGGCCGCCGGCGTCAAGGCCGTGCGCGAAGGCATGGAGAAGACGACCGCTTCGCTGACCGAGCTGGCCGCCCAGTCCAAGTCGAACCTCGACGCCCTGACCGCCTCGGCCACCGCCGCCCAGAAGGGTGCCGAGGCCCTGTCGGCCCAGGCCCTGTCGTACGCCAAGACCAGCTGGGAACACAGCGTCGCCGCCGCCCAGTCGATGGCCCAGGCGCGTTCGATCCAGGAGCTGATCGAGCTGCAGACCAACTTCGCCAAGTCGGCGATGGAAACCCATCTCTCGGAAGTCACCAAGATGACCGAGACCCTGACCGGTTCGGTCAAGGACAGCTTCAAGCCGATCAACGAGCGCGTCACCGCGACCGTCGAGAAGTTCCAGGCCGCTCGCTAAGCCTGAAGATCTCATAGCCTGACGAGGGGCCTCCGGAGCGATCCGGGGGCCTTTTTCGTACGTCCCGCGCCCGCGCTGAGCATGCTATTTTTCCCAATCATCCAAACTCGCCCGGATTTCGCGAACGAATTCAGCGCCAGCGTCGATTGAGACGCGTTGAGCTCGCCCTCATTGAAGATGGCCGTACACTTTCTCCCGGTTCCGTCGCTTGGGAAGGGCGCAAGGCCTTGCGAGCTTGCTGCGGCGGAAGCGGTTGGAGCGGGAGCTCCGGATCCGTTTGCCAGGGGCCTTTGCCTCGGGAGCCATCGGAG
>JADCBH010000077.1 GCA_020253595.1 Brevundimonas sp. | reverse complement strand
GGAGAGGGTGAGCCCGATCCGTCGCTTGGCACGATCGCCGAGGGTCCTGACGGCGTGACCTTCTACACCCTGCCGGACATGGTCGTGAACATTCAGTCCCCGGACGGCCGCCCGACTTTTCTCAAGCTGACGCTGACGCTCGAGATGCACGACGCGGATCTGGCCCATCAACTCCAGGGCGAGATGCCGCGCATGCAGGACATGTTCCAGGGCTTCCTGCGCGAGCTGCGGCCTGAGGACCTGGCGGGTTCAGCGGGCAGCTATCAGCTGCGCGCCGAGATCCTGCGGCGGGTCAATCTGATCGCCGCGCCGGGACAGGTCGATGCCGTGCTGATCGAAGAAATGCTGGTGCAGTAGCCGATGTCGGACACCGGTACCGCCGAGGCTGGGGCCGACCCGTTCGCTGCAGCGGACGAGTTCGCCGAAGTTCGCTCCAGCGCGGCGGCCGAACGGGTCCTGAACCAGGACGAAATCGACAGTCTGCTTGGCTTTGACCTCGGTGACGGGGACGACAGCGAGCGCACCGGCATCCGGGCCATCATCAACTCCGCCCTGGTCAGCTATGAGCGGCTGCCGATGCTGGAGATCGTCTTCGACCGCCTGGTGCGGTTGATGACGACCAGCTTGCGCAACTTCACTTCGGACAACGTCGAGGTGAGCCTGGACAACATTTCGTCGATCCGGTTCGGCGACTACCTGAACTCCATCCCTTTGCCGGCCATCCTGGCGGTGTTCCGCGCCGAGGAGCTGGACAACTTCGGTCTGCTGACGGTCGACTCCAACCTGATCTATTCGATCGTCGACGTGCTGCTGGGCGGACGACGCGGCACGGCGGCGCTGAGGATCGAAGGTCGCCCCTACACCACGATCGAACGGGTTCTGGTCCAGCGCATGGTCGAGGTGATCCTGGCCGATGCGCGCTCCGCCTTCGAACCGCTGACGCCGGTCCACTTTAACCTGGACCGACTTGAGACCAATCCCCGGTTCGCCGCCATCGCCCGACCCGCCAACGCGGCGATCCTGGTCAAGCTGCGCATCGACATGGAGGACCGCGGGGGTCGGGTCGAGTTGCTGCTGCCTTACGCGACGCTCGAACCCATCCGGAAGATGCTGCTGCAGCAGTTCATGGGTGAGAAATTCGGCCGCGACAACATCTGGGAAGGCCACCTGGCCACCGAGCTCTGGACCACGGACACCGAGGTTCGCGCCGTGCTCGACGAGCAGTCGGTGCCCTTGTCCAAGGTTCTGAATCTCAAGGTCGGCGAGACCCTGATGCTGAACGCCACGCCCGACACCGACGTCTCCCTCCGTTGCGGGCCCATCCCGGTCACGACGGGTCGGATGGGCCGCAAGGGCCAGCACATCGCCATCCGGGTTGATGCGCCGATCAGTCTTGAAGCGGCCAACCGTCTGACGCGAGGAGGTCGCTGACATGACCGGCATGATCATGGACGCTGTCCTCATGCTGCTGCTGGTCGCGGCGCTTGGCTATGGCGTGCGGCTGGAGAAGAAGCTGAGTCAGCTGCGGGCCGGCCAGCTGGCGTTCGCCGGCGCTGTCACCGAGCTCAACGCCGCCTGCTCCCGGGCCGAGGGCGCGCTCGCTTCGCTACGCGCATCGGGCGAAGAGGCCGACCTCCTTCACGACCGTATCCTCAAGGCACGTGCTCTAAAGACGGATCTGGAAGCTCTGGTGATGCGGGGATCGCGCAGTGCCCCTTCGCATGATCGCGCGCAAGACCCTCAAGTCCAGACGGCCGAGAGCCGTGCCGCCCTGACCCCTGCGAGGGTTCAGACCGCCCCCGCGCGGCCCGAGGCGGCATCCCGGTTACCGCTTTCGCCTAGGGCCGCAGAAACAACAGCCCCCTCTACGGCGGACCCGGATGATCGCGCCTTCCGCATGGCCGCTCTGGCAGAACGCATTCAAGGCCTGAAGTCGCCGACGACGCCGGCCGCCGCGGGAGCGGGCAATGTCGACGCAATTCTCCATGCCCTGACCGCTAACCAGTCTGCGAAGCAAAGCCTCAACCGGGCAAAGGCTAGATCCGCCGACGACGACCTGTTCGCCGCCTAAGTTTCCGACTGGATTTCGCCTATGGCCAAGCTTCCCCGTCTGCTTCCCCTGATCGCCGTCGCCATCGGCGGCGTGGTCGCCGTACGCGCGGTGGGCGCAGGCCCGGACCTGTTCCAGGGCGCGGTGGCCTGGGCCGAAGAGGCCGCCGAGACGGCAGGCGAAGCGGTCGCCCCTGCTGCAGCCGCCCGCCCTGCCGCGGCGGTCTGCGCCCTGTCACCGGAACAACTGGCCCAGCAGGCGGGAATCTCGCCGGCCGAGTTGCGGATCATCCAGTCCCTGTCGGCGCGCCGCACTGAACTGGACGCCCGCGACGCCGACCTGGCCACGATGCTCCCGCTCATCGTTGCGGCCGAGCAGAAGCTGGATACCAAGATCACGGCGCTGAACGCCATCAAGGCCGAGGTTGAGGCCCTGCTTGGTCAGGTCGACGAGCGCGAGCAGGCCGAGACGGCCCGGCTTGTTGCCGTCTACTCTGCCATGCGCCCGCGCGAGGCTGCGGCGGTTTTCGCCACGCTCGAAGACAGCGTCCGCCTGCCGATCGCGGCCGCGATGAGGCCCCGGTCCCTGTCGGCCATCATGGCCCAGATGCCGCCTGCCGCCGCCCGTGAGCTGACCGAGAAGTTGGCCCAGCGGTTCCAGGCCCAGCAACTGGCCGCCCGCGCCGCTGCCGCTGCCGCCGACACACCTGCCGCTCCCGCCCAGACCGCAGCCGCAGCGTCGGCGAATACGCCGGCCGCAACCCAGACCGCTGCTCAGGCTCCGGCCGCTCAGGCCCCGGCGGCTGGCGGGGCACAGCCCGCTGCCAATCGGACGCCGACAACCCGCGCCCAGCCCCAGCGCGCGGCGACTCGCCCGCCAGCGAGAACGCCCGCCCGCGCGCCGGCTTCGGCGACCACAGGGGCAACACCGCCGGCTCCCACCGGACCCCAGCCCTATCAGCCAGGCACCCCCTCGGACGGGGCCAATCCGCAGGCCCCCAGACAGTCGGTTCAGTAGACCCAGAGACTGCTCCAAATGAAACGGCCGGTCCGTGAGGACCGGCCGTTCTTTCTTGCAGGCCTTGGCCTGGCCTCAGGCGGTCAGAGCACGCCGATCATGCTGGCGACCAGAGGATGACGAACGATGTCGCGCTCCGCCAGACGCACAACGGCGATCTCGGGAACGGCTTCCAGCCTGGCGGCGATGTCCGCAAGGCCCGAGACTCCAGGCAGAAGGTCGGACTGTTGCGGGTCGCCTGTCACCACCATGGTTGAGTGCCACCCGAGCCGCGTTAGCAGCATCTTCAGCTGCACATAGGTGCAGTTTTGGGCTTCATCGACGACGACGAAGGCGTTGTTCAGCGTGCGGCCGCGCATGTAGCCGATAGGGGCGATTTCAATCAGGCCTTCGGCCATGAGGGCCCCGACCCGCTTCATCGACAGCCGATCCGACAAGGCATCGTAAAGGGGGCGCAGATAGGGTGCCAGCTTGTCCTCCATGGCGCCGGGCAGGAAGCCGATGGATTCTCCCGCTTCCACCGCCGGGCGGCTCAGTACGATGCGGCCGACCTTGCCCGCTTCCAGCGCTTCGACCGCCTTGGCGACTGCGAGGTAGGTCTTGCCGGTACCTGCCGGCCCGAGCGCCAGTGTCAGATTGTGCGCGTCGACGGCGTTCAGAAGCTCGGCCTGGCCATCGGACTTGGGCTTGAGCGTTTTCAGATAGCCCTGCTCGCGGTCGTCGTTCGACGGATTGGGCGACCAACCCCGGCCGCTGGGCGTCGGAAGTCGCCGCACCTTGGCGTCCTGTGCGCCATAGTCCGGGCCGTCGAAGGCCCCCGATTCACGTGCTTGACGCTTGAGGGCCGCGCGCTTGGTCATGTCCGTCTCCGAGGCATGAAAAAAGGCGACGCCGGAATGGCATCGCCTCGAACGAGGGTGGGGAGGTGGCGGAGGGCGACGGAACGGCATCCGGGGTCGCAGATGTATCCCACATCGGGCGGCGACAGCCGCCCCAAACCCGAACGCGGCACGCACGCTCTCCTGGGCTCTGACCGGACCGGGCTTGATCCGGCTTCGGATCCGGGGCGGAAATGGCCACCTCGAATCGCATCAACACCTTGATGCTAACGTGGTTTACGAAGGCTTAAAGAGCCAAACCGTTCCAGATCAGATGAGGATTTGATGACAGTCTATTCGCTGACGGACAAGAAACCGCAGCTTCCGCCAGAGGGCGAATACTGGATCGCGCCTAACGCGACCATCGTGGGCGACGTGACGCTGAAGACGGGTGCCAGCATCTGGTTCGGCGCGGTCGTCCGGGGCGACAATGACCCCATCGTCATCGGCGAGAATACCAACATTCAGGACGGCAGCGTGCTGCACTCCGATCCCGGAGAACCCCTGATCATCGGCGCGAATGTGACGGTCGGCCATATGGCCATGCTGCATTCCTGCGAGATCGGCGACGGGACCCTGATCGGCATCGGGGCAGTGGTTCTGGGCCGGGCCGTCATCGGCCGGAACTGCCTGATCGGAGCCAATGCCTTGATCACCGAAGGCAAGGTGATCCCCGACGGCTCACTGGTCATGGGACAGCCGGGGAAGGTGGTTCGGACCCTTGAACCGGGGCAGATCGCGGTGCTGGAAGCCTCGGCCGAGCACTATGTGCAGAACTGGAAGCGTTATGTCGCAGGGTTGCGAGTCGATTCCTGACGTAAAGTTCATTTTACACTGCATGACGGGCCGGTAAGGATCGTCGACTGACCACGCGGGGGGACCGTCTGGTCCTTGTCATCCGCCTCGCCCCATCACCGGAGCTACCATGTTGAAGACCCGCCGACTGCTGCTCGCTGCCGCCTCGGGCCTTGCCCTGATCACCAGCGCCATGCCCGCCCTGTCGCAGGAAGCGCCGTCCGATCCCTGGCCGCAGACGACGAGCGACATTCCTGCGGACTCCAATGTCCGCTTTGGCACGCTGCCGAACGGCATGCGCTACGCCATCCTGCGCAACTCCACTCCGCCGGGACAGGCTTCGCTTCGCCTGCGGATCGATGCCGGCTCGCTGATGGAAGACGAGACCCAGCTGGGTCTGGCCCACTTCATGGAGCATATGGCGTTCAACGGGACGACCAACATCCCCGAGAACGAACTGATGCGCATCCTGGAGCGCCTCGGCCTGGCCTTCGGCGCGGACACCAATGCGGCGACCGGGTTCGACCAGACCTTCTACCAGCTGGAGCTGCCGCGCACGAACGACGAGACCGTCGACACGGCGCTGCGCATCATGCGCGAGCAGGTCTCCGAGGCCCTCATGGATCCTCAGGCGATCGACGAGGAGCGTGGCGTCATCGTCGGTGAGGAGCGGACCCGCAACACGCCGCAGCTGCGCAGTGCCAAGGCCCAGCTGGCCCTGCTGGCCCCGGGCCAGCGCGTCGCCAACCGCTTCCCCATCGGCGACCTGAACATCATCCGCACAGCGCCCCGTGACCGCTTTGTCGCCTTCTACGAAGCCTACTACCGCCCCAGCCGGGCCATCATGCTGGCGGTTGGCGACTTTGACGTCGACGTCATGGAAGGCAAGATCCGCGGTGCCTTCGAGAGCTGGCAGCCGAGCGCCCCGGATGGCCCGGAGCCGGACCTCGGAACGGTCGCCCCTCGCGAGGCCGAGACCCGCATCCTGGTAGAGCCAGGCGTACAGTCCTCGGTCCAGATCAACTGGACCCGGTCGCCCGACCGTGATCCCGACACAGTGGCCGAGCGTCAGTCGCGGATCGTCCGCAGCCTGGGTCTGGCGGTGCTGAACCGGCGCTTCGGCGAGTTGGCACGGGCCGACAATCCGCCCTTCGTCGGTGCCGGTGCTTCGGCCTCGACCCTGGTCAACAGCCTCGACATCGGAACCGTCTCGGCCAGCTTCAACCCGGGCGGCATCCAGCGCGCCGTCGAGGCGATGGAGCAAGAGACCCGCCGTCTGGTCCAGTTCGGCGTGACCCCGGCCGAGCTTCAGCGCGAGATCACCGACAACCGGACCGCGCTGGAGAACGCTGTCGCGGCCGCCGCTACGCGGACCACTCCGGCGCTGGTCAACGGCTTGCTCCAGACGACCAATGACAATCGGGTCTTCACCCACCCGCAGACCAATCTGGAAATCTTCAATGCGACGGTCGCCAGCCTGACGCCGGACGCCGTGAACGCCGCCGTGCGCGAAGCCTTCCAGGGTCAGGGGCCGCTGGTCCTCGTCATCACGCCGGAAGCCATCGAAGGCGGCGAAGCGGCGGTGACGGCCATTCTGGAAGCGTCCCAGGCGGTGCCTGTGACGGCGCGCGCCGAGGTTGCAGCGGTCGAATGGCCCTATTCGAACTTCGGTCAGGCGGCACAGCCGTCGGAGGTCCGTGAGATTGCCGAGATCGGGACGACCGTGGTCACCTTCCCGAACGGCACGCGCCTGACGGTCAAGCCGACGGACTTCCGCGACGAGCAGATCCTGGTCAGCGTCGAAACCGGCCTGGGCGAGCTGGGTCTTTCGACCACGACGCCGGATCCGCAGTCTCTCGCGGGCTTCACCTTCGCCTCGGGCGGTTTGGGCCGTCTGACCCTGGATGAGCTGAACCGCGTCCTGTCAGGTCGCATCTACTCCGCCGGCTTCGCGCTCGACGGCGACGCCTACCGATTGAGTGGTGCGACCCGTCCGGCGGACCTGGGGCTGCAGATGCAAGTCCTGGCGGCCTACCTGACCGATCCGGGCCTGCGCCCGGCGCCGTTCGAGCAGATCAAGGCGTTGTTCCCGCAGATCATCGCCCAGCAGTCGGCGACGCCGGCCGGTGCCTTCGCGATCCAGTCCTCCGGGCTTCTCGCCTCCGGCGACGCCCGCCAGACCTTCCCGAGCCCGTCGGACATCGCGGGATGGACCAATGATCAGCTGAAGGCCGGCGTTATCGCGGGCCTGGCTCAGGGGCCGATCGGCATCACCATTGTCGGTGACGTCACGGTTCAGGACGCCATCGCCGCGGTTGGATCGACCTTCGCCGCCCTGCCGGCCCGCCCGGCCGCACCGACGCCGGCACCCGGGGCTGATGTGCTGCGTTTCCCCGCCGGTGTCTCCGAGCCCGTCCGGTTGACCCACCTCGGGCCGGCCGAACAGGCCATGGCTTACATCGCATGGCCGACGACCGACGCCATGGGCGACCGCACCGAGTCCCGCCAGCTCGGACTGCTTGCCGCCGTGATGGATCTGCGCGTCACCGAGCGGATCCGCGAGGAACTGGCGATCACCTACTCACCGAACGTCGGATCCTCATCGTCGGACGTCTATGAGGGCTATGGCTCGATCTTCGCCTCGGCCCAGGTGACGCCCGAAAACCGTGCGACCTTCTTCACGGAACTCGACGCCATCGCCGCTGCGCTGCGGGATACCCCGGTCAGTGAGGATGAGCTGAACCGCGCCCGCGCGCCGGAGGTCGAGCGTCTGCGCCGCAGCCAGGCCGGTAACGAGTACTGGCTGGGTCAGCTGTCGGATGTCGATACCGATGCGTCGGCGGTCGCCGAGATCACCGGCCACATCGCCGACCTCGAGTCGGTTACGCCGGCGATCCTCCAGGCCCTGGCCCAGCGCTATCTCGATCCGTCGAAAGCCTGGCGCGCCGGGGTCGTTGCCGCCAGCGTCCAGTAGGAGCCGATCAGGCCGCCTCGTGGGGTCACCTCACGAGGCGGTCAGGGCTCTCGGCAGTTTGAAGGTGACCGTCTCGGGTTCACCGGGGTCGTCGGCGACGGAAACATCAAACCGGGTCCTCAGGGCCTCGATCACGCCCTGTACCAAGGGTTCAGGTGCCGAAGCGCCGGCGGTGACGCCCACCGTCGACACCCCGTCAAACCAGGACCAGTCCAGATGACTGGCATCGTCGATCAGTTGTGCGTCCTTCGCACCCGCGCGCAGGGCGACCTCCACCAGGCGGACGGAGTTCGACGAGTTCTTTGATCCGACCACCAGGACGAGGTCCGATCCGTCAGCCAGCTGCTTCACCGCTTCCTGGCGGTTGGTGGTGGCGTAGCAGATATCTTCCTTGTGCGGGTCCGGGAGCTCTGGGAACCGACGCTTCAGCGCCGCGACGATTTCCGCTGTGTCGTCCAGCGACAGGGTCGTCTGTGTGGCGTAGGCCAACGGCTGATTGCCCGGTCGTTCGAACGCCTCGGCGTCCTCCACGGTCTCGACCAGGCTGATCGCGCCTTCGGGCAGCTGGCCCAGGGTGCCCACGACCTCCGGATGGCCGGCATGGCCGATCAGGATGATGTGACGGCCATTGGCATGATGCCGTTCGGCCTCGACGTGGACCTTTGACACAAGCGGGCAGGTGGCGTCCAAGAACAGCAGTTCCCGCGCGCGGGCCGTTGCCGGCACCGACTTGGGTACGCCGTGCGCGGAAAAGACAACCGGACGATCATCGGGGCACTCGTCCAGTTCCTTGACGAAAACGGCACCGAGGCCCTTCAACCGGTCGACGACATGGCGATTGTGGACGATCTCGTGGCGGACATAGACCGGAGCCCCGAATTTCTCGATCGCGCGCTCCACAATCTGGATGGCCCGGTCGACCCCGGCGCAGAAACCGCGCGGCGTGGCCATGCGCACCGTCAGAGGGCGAAGGGAGAGGGCGGAGGAGGCGGCCTGAACGTCCATGCCCTGAACCTAGTCGCTTCCACGCCACACCGCCACCGCGTCGAGGCAGGCTCCGGTTTGCGACGCCTCGTTTTAGCCGCTATCAGGCGGGAAGCCTGCCGACGCTTTCGTCAGCGTGTTGATTTCCGGAACCGTTCAGAATGCGTCTTGCGACCGTCGCCCTCGCCGCTGTTGCGGTTCTCGCTTCGGCCGGCACCGCCGCCGCCCAGAGCCCGACCCAGCGTGACCGGGACCGCCAGGAGCGCGGCCAGGACGAAGACGCCGACCGCGCTCGTCCGCCCCGTTTTGCCCCGCTTCGCGCGCGTCCGAACGCCGGACCCTGCCCCTTTGTGAAGATTCTATACGACGCCGCCCGCTATGTTGAGTTGGACGGAGGGCGCACTTCGGCCTCCGCCGTGGGCTTCACGGGCGAGATCGAGGGCGTTACGGCGGGTTGCTCTTATCAG
>JADCBH010000076.1 GCA_020253595.1 Brevundimonas sp. | reverse complement strand
CACTTCAGCATCGGGTTGCCGCTGCTTTTCGACTGCGTCAGTTCGACGCGGTCCACCCGCACTTCGTACCGGCCGTCCGGAATGCTGTTCCAGGGCTCCTGCTCGCTGACGACCTCGTTAGCGTAGGCCTCGTCGTAGGGGCGCAGGTCTACGCGGGAATCTACCAGTACTCCGTTCATACGGTCACCAGCCTCCGGTTGAAGAAAACGTCCGATTTTTCGCCTTTGGTCACCTTGCTGACCTCGAGGCTGATGCCCTGCAACTCCGCGAGACGGCGGTTGAGATGGGATAGCCGGTCGAGGCGGAGACCGCAGGTGAGCAGTTCACTCTTGGTGTAGCGCAGCGTATTGGCCGTGATGGCGCGCCGCTTCCAGAGCATCCGGCCCGCACACGGACCGGCCCCGATGCGCATGCCGTACTTCAGGACGGGATTGCCGGTGGAAGCCAAGGTCAACTCCAGGTCGGTAATCAGGACCCGGTAGCGCCCGTTGGGGACCTCGCCAAAACTCGGCGGCGGGACCGTTTCGGCGGAAAACACGCGGTTGAAGCGCGATAGGTTCATGGGGTCGCCCGGGTTGCCACCGGGCGGGTGCGGAGCGGGCGGCTCGGGAACCGGATCGGGCAGGGAATCAAACAGTGAGACGAACTCGGCCATGGTCATTGCCTCCACACTCAGAGGAAGCAACCCGATTGCCATTGCTAAGTATTTGATTCCACGATGCCGACCACCCGCTCGCGCCAAATTGGAACACCGCGGTGTTCCAATTTAGAACGGAACGTCGTCGTCGCTGATGCCTGCATCGAACGGAGAGCCGCCGCTCGGGGCGGGCGCGGAGCGGGGGGCGCTCGAACGGGGCGAAGACATCATACGCGGCTCCTGGCTGAAGCCGCCGCTGTCGCCGCCGCTGTCGCCGCCGCGGCCACCGAGCAGAATGACGTCATCGGCGACCACTTCGGTTGAGTACCGTTTCTGGCCGTCTTTGTCCTCGTAGCTGCGGGTCTGGAGTCGGCCTTCGACGTACACCTGTTTGCCCTTGGTCAGGTACGGCGCCAGGTTCTCGGCCCGCCACAGCACGACGTTCGACCAGTCGGTGTCCTCTTTCCATTCGCCGGTGGCCTGATCTTTGTAGCGCCGGGCGGTCGCCACCGAAAATCGAGTCATCGATACGCCGGAGGGCGTGAACTTGGTCTCGGCATCCCGGCCGAGATTGCCAACCAGAATCACCTTGTTTACACTGCGCGAAGCCATAATCCTTGCACTCTAGCACAGCGCGGCGGGTGGAGCCGCAAGCGGCGTACCCGGATATTCTGGTCGCCAATTAAGCGATGCACCCTGTTGCGCGGCGACGAATCTGAGACATAATACTGCTTATCCACTGGCTGGCGGTGTGCTAGGTGGCGACCCGGTTGTCTCCGTTCGGCTGAAGAAAATCGTGCGGTGGAATTGTGAGGGAAATTGCTTCGCTTGTCCTGGTTCCCACGTTGCCCGGCCCGGCTGCTGGCCGCTGCCGGGGCGCTTTTGGCCGCCTTGCCCGGCGCCGGTCAAACGATGATGAGCGCAAACGGCGGCCCCGTGCGGCTGTTCGGTACCGACCTCGCCGTTTTTGAGATGCGGGAGCCGCGCCAGGATCTGCCTTGTCAGGTGGTCCCCACCAAGAGTGCGCTGGTTGGTTTCGACCTCAAGTTCCACGCCGGCTTTGAAGTTTCCGTTCCGCTGCGCGAACTGGCCGGCCGCGAAAACCTGCTCACGATTCTCTTCCGCGTCGCCCCGCTCACGGATCCTGATCATCCGGTGTACTTCCTGCAGAAGATCCGCGTGCCGGAGATCGAAGAAGAGGCCAAGGGCGATGCTTCCCTCTACGGCGCCTTCGATCTCGGCGAGGGCAAATACCGGGTCGATTGGCTGATGCGCGACCGCGCGGAGCGGGTCTGCTCGAATTTCTGGGAGGTGGAGGCGACGCTCAGCGGTAAGGAAAGCCAGATGGCGATGGTGATTCCGCCGCATGCGGTGCGCGCCGCTGATCAGGAGAGCTTCAAGGACGAGCCGCCGGTCGAACGGGCCGCCGCCGGGGAGAGCATTGCCGTCAAAATCCTGCTCAACTACGCTCCTCAGAACCCGCGCAACACGGTGATGCGGCCGGTGGATACGACCGCGCTGGTTTCGATTCTCCGGTCGATCCTGCGGGAGCCGAAGATCGGCAGATTTTCGTTGGTCGCCTTTTCGATGGCCAGCCAGCAGGTTCTCTACCGGCAGGAAAACGTCGACCATCTCGACCTGCCGGCGCTTGGCGAGGCGCTGAGCAAGGTCAAATTCGGCACGGTCGATCTCAGTAAACTGGCGGTCAAAAACAGTGAAACGCAGTTTCTCGGCGACCTGATCCGGACCGAGCTCGGGGGGGCGAACAAGTCCGAGGCGATCATCTTTGCCGGCCCGAAGGTGATGCTGGAGCAGAACGTCGAGGCGGAAACGCTCAAAGAGGTGGGCCCCGTGGATTTCCCGCTGTTCTATCTGAACTACAACCTCTACCCGGCACAGATCCCCTGGCGGGACTCGATCTCGCACGCCGTGAAGTTCTTCAAGGGGCAGGAGTACACTATTAGCAAGCCTCGCGATCTGTG
>JADCBH010000075.1 GCA_020253595.1 Brevundimonas sp. | reverse complement strand
GAGCCCGAGGGTTAGTGTTTCGACGGTAGCTTCCCGGATCTGCGATCGCGTCAACAGCTGCAGGCCCGCGGCGATGAACTCCGGGGATAACCGGGGGTGTTCCGCGGCGGTGATGTAGTGCTTTTCCCAGCTGTTTCCGGGATCGTGTCAACGATCAGCGAAGTGGCCCACGGGACCTGCCGGGGTCGAGGCGACCCAAAGCTTCCGCCTCCGATGGCGAGAGGGAGCGATAGCTTCTCCGGACTCCACGCGCACAACGGACGCGCTGCGGCCTGTGCGCTTTTTTTAACTACGCGCACAACGGACGCGCTGCGGCCTGTGCGCTTTTTTTAACCACGCGCACAACGGACTCGCTGCGGCCTGTGCGCTTTGTGGGAATCCTGGTTCCCGTATGCGGCGTCGTCGACGAGGATGAGCCGCGCCTGGGAGTAGCCCCGCAGCGAAACCGGTACGGCGGGGCAAGCCGCGAACCGGGAACCGTTGGGAAGAAGCAGCGATTGGTCGTTGATCCCGTCACCGCGGATCCGAAGGACGAGCGCAGCGGCGAAAACGGTGGCTTTTCAAGAGTCTCCCCGGCTTGGGAGCCAACCGGGCTGATCATCAGAATCAGGCTGTTGCGATGGCGTAGGCCGGAAACAGGGCGCGCAGGGCCGCGATGGTGCTTTTGCCAACCTGCCGAGCGGTTAACAGAATGAGCCGCAGGACGTCACTGCGGAGGATTGCGGCCTGCTTGGGTCGGCGATGAAGCCAAAGGCGCTTTGTGCCCAGGCGACGGGAGGCCGAACTCTTGCGGAGCATCGGCCAGCGAGGGCGAGTACCGGTGGCGAGGATAGAGACCGTATTGGTATTCGTTTCGCCGCACGGATTATGCCGCTTTGAGATGCTGCGTGAGCCCGCAGCGCTGGAGCAGATCGCGCGGGTCGTAGTCCGGGGCCACCAGATCCATTAAGTGCTTGTTTTTCAGTATGGTGAGGACATATTCCGGGAGTTCGAAGCTGGGTTCGTTCTTCGCCCGGTCGGCCAGCGTGAGGATCTCGTCGACGACGGCCGGACTGGGCAGTTCATCGTTAATCTGATTGGCGTCGGCAGTGATATCGAGCGGCTCGGCGGGAGTCATCGGACACTGCTTTTGCACAAGGAGCAGCGTTTTTAGAAAGCCGTTGAAGGCGGTCTGGTGCTGCCGCTGGCCGCGGGCGACGAACTGTTGGAGTTCCTTTGCAGAGATGGCGCGTTTTTGTCCTTGAAAGGAGTGTTCGGAAAGGCCCAGCGCCGGAAATTCGCGCACGATGGAGTCGATTTCGCGCTGCATGGCTTCGGTGCCCAAGGTGGTGAGCCGATCGTGTTGGAACAGGGCGACGGCCATGCGCCGGACCAGACTGAGTTCGAACTCCGAATTGGGTTTGAACTGGCGCAGCATGCTTTGGAAGGAGCGAATATACGAGCTTCGGTCGTCCGTGGACAGGAGGAAAAAGAAGGGCGGCAAGTCTTCTTTGTGCAGGTCGGTGTGGCCGCCGGCGGCGATTGCATTCATGGAACTGCGGTACTTGCCTTCCGGGGTAACGGGACCTTTGCTTTTGGCTCCGTTGCGCCGGGCGATTTCGGCGCGGCGCAGTTTTTGCTCGTCGGTTAGTTGCATTTTCGACATCGCGAATTCTCCGTTAGAAATGCAAAAGGCGCTCTTTTCATCCGGCTGATGAAGAAGAGCGCCTTTGTTTCCACCGTAGCACGCGGGGCAAGGGATTCGGGGCCGCTGGGCGGGCCAGGACTTTGCTAAGTGCTGTTTTATCAATAGTTGTGGGGAAGGAAATATTTCTGAACGCCTCGTGACCGGCGGCGGCGCGGGAGGTTTTCCGATGGGTCCGGTCAGATCGCGGAGTCTTCAGTGGCTCCCAGTTCGGCCTCAAGCTCTTCAATGCTGGGCAAGCTTCCCTGGAACTTGGCGGGCAGCTTCTCGAGATGTCGGAACTCGGCGATCCCCATCGGCGTGGCGGTGTGGCGAAGGGCGTATTCGACGACCACTTCTTTCTTGCTCTTGCAGAGGATGAGCCCGATGGCCGGGTTGTCACTGGGGTGCTTGCGCGTGTCGTCGACGGCGGCGAGGTAGAAGTTCATCTTGCCGGCGTATTCCGGCTTGAAGGGTCCAGCCTTCAGGTCGATGACCACGAAGCAGCGGAGCTTCAGGTGGTAGAAGAGAAGATCGAGCCGGTAGTCCTCGCCGGCGACTTCGAGGGGAACCTGGCGGCCGACGAAGGCGAAGCCGGTTCCGAGTTCGAGGAGGAATTTCTGGAGGTGCGCGACGAGGCCGGCTTCGAGTTCGCGCTCACTGGCGTCCTTGGACAGCGTGAGGAAATCGAAGTTGTAGGGATCTTTCAAGAGCTGCTGGGCCAGGTCGGATTGCGGAGCGGGTAGGGTCTTGGTGAAGTTGGTGATTGCTTTTCCCTGCCGCTGGTACAGTCCCGCCTCGATCTGGATCACCAGCACGTTCCGGCTCCAGCCGTGTTCGATGGCTGCCCTCGCATACCATAGACGCTCGTCCCGAGTTTTGACGAGGTCTAAGAGCCGAACATTGTGGCCCCACGGCAATTGTGCAACAGGCTGTTGCACAAATTCGTCCTCCGGCCATGCTTCTGCTAACGCCCGCATATATTTGAGGTTCCGGGGGGAGAGACCTTTCATCTCAGGGAAGCTTCGACCGAGGTCGGCGGCAAGCTGATCAATGACCTTCGCGCCCCATCCTTGCTGCACTTGCCGGTTGAGAATCTCCT
>JADCBH010000074.1 GCA_020253595.1 Brevundimonas sp. | reverse complement strand
TGCCTGGTTCGACATTCGGATTGACCCGGAAGCGGCCATGGAAAGGTTGGTCACCGGGGGCGACGACTACGAACTTCTCCTGACGGCTCCGGAACGCGACGAGGCGCCTCTTCGACGCGAGGCAGATCGGCTGCGGCTTCGGTTGACCAGGATAGGGCGCGTTGTGGCTGGCTCAGATGTCGAGGCCCGTTATCTCGGCAAGCCTCTGGACATTGGAGCAGGCGGTTGGGTTCACGGCGGGTAGCAACGGAATCTCAAGCCCTGTCGTGCAATGTGCCGCCATGCGCCGCAGAGACATCTTCGCCCTTGGAACGCTCGCCCTTGCAGCCACGGCAGCCAGCCAGGCTTCGGCGGGTGGGCCTACGGCCTCATCGGGGTCGGCCAGTCCCTCGCTGAACATTGGAGGCGTGGGTATTCCGATCATCGCTGGCGGCCGGATCCGCAACTACGTCTTTGTGACGATCCGGCTGACCCTGGGCGAGGGCCAGACGCCGGAAGCCATGCGTAGCAAGGAACCCTATTTCCGTGACGCGCTGGTGCGTCAGGCGCACCGAACACCTTTCGTGCTTGCCGACGACTGGACCCGCGTTGATTCGGACGCGATTAGCACCTGGCTCATGCGCGCGGCTCCTTCGATCTCCGGCGCGAATTCGATCTCGGCGGCAGAGGTCGCCCTGCAGACGCCGCGCCGCCGGACGGGTGTGCGTTCCACCTGAGGACCATCGGCTCAAAAAGCCCAACCTTACAGCAAAAGCACGGTTGCGCGCTTCCGTCGCATGCGGCACGGTTTGGCCGCAATTCCCGCTGGGACGCAACCACGCGTCCTGACGCGCACGGGGGGACCGGAAGGCGGAAAGAGGCGAACAACGCCCGCCGCGCCAAGGGTCCGCGCGCCCAACTGCACTAGGTATGGAAACGCCAATGACGAACTACTTGTGGCTAGTGATAGCCGCGGGCGCCCTGGGGGTCCTTTACGGGCTCATCCAGACAGCCGCCCTGATGAAGGCCGAAACCGGCAACGACAAGATGCGAGAAATCGCAGCCGCGATCCAGGAAGGGGCTTCGGCCTACCTGCGGCGCCAGTACACGACCATCGGCATGGTGGGCGTGGTCATCCTGATCGCAGCCTGGCTGCTGATCGGCCCCTATGCCGCCATCGGCTTCGTGATCGGGGCCGTGCTGTCGGGCCTGGCCGGCTTCGCCGGCATGCTGATTTCGGTTCGTGCCAACGTGCGCACGGCGCACGCCGCCTCGATCAGCCTGTCCAAAGGCCTGGACCTGGCGTTCCGCTCGGGCGCCATCACCGGCATGTTCGTGGCGGGCGGCGCGCTTCTGGGCGTGGCAGGCTACTACGGCGTGCTGACCGAGGTGCTTGGGCTGGAATCGACCGGTCGCGAGGTGATCGACGGTCTGGTGGCGCTGGGCTTCGGGGCCTCGTTGATCTCCATCTTCGCGCGTCTGGGCGGCGGCATCTTCACCAAGGGTGCCGACGTGGGCGGCGACATGGTGGGCAAGGTCGAGGCGGGAATCCCGGAGGATGATCCCCGCAACGCTGCCACGATCGCCGACAATGTGGGCGACAACGTCGGCGACTGCGCCGGCATGGCCGCCGACCTGTTCGAGACCTATGCGGTGACCACGGTCGCCACCATGGTGCTGGCGGCCATCTTCTTCCGCGGCCAGCCCTATGTGGATGTGATGATGCTGTTGCCGCTGGCCATCTGCGGTATCTGCATCGTGACCTCGATCATCGGGGCCTTCTTCGTGCGCCTCGGCAAGTCCAACAACATCATGGGTGCTCTGTATCAGGGCCTGATTGTGACCGGCGTTCTGTCGGTCGGCGCGGTGTATCTGGTCATCAACCAAATGCTGCCTGGCAACGCGATCGTCGTAACGACGGGAGGCCTGTCCATCACCGCCATGAGCCTGTTCTGGTCGGGTCTGGTCGGCCTGCTGGTCACCGCCGCCATCGTGGTGATCACCGAGTACTACACGGGCTCCAACTTCCGGCCGGTGCGGTCGGTGGCAAACGCCTCGGTCTCGGGTCACGGCACGAACGTGATCCAGGGCCTGGCCGTGTCACTGGAAGCCACGGCGCTTCCGGCGCTTGTGATCATCGTTGGCATCGTCGCCAGCTTCCAGCTGGCAGGCCTGTTCGGTATCGCCATCGCCACTACCACCATGCTGGGTGTCGCGGGGATGATCGTGGCGCTGGATGCCTTTGGTCCGGTGACCGACAACGCCGGCGGCATCGCGGAGATGGCGGGGCTTCCCTCGGAAGTGCGTCATTCCACCGATGCCCTGGACGCCGTGGGCAACACGACCAAGGCCGTGACCAAGGGCTATGCCATCGGTTCGGCGGGCCTTGGCGCGCTTGTCCTGTTCGCGGCCTATACGTCGGACCTGCAGTACTTCGCCTCGAACCCGGCGGAGTATCCCTTCTTCGCCAACATGGGCGTGGTCGCCTTCGACCTGACCAACCCTTACGTGGTTGTCGGCCTGCTGTTTGGAGGGCTGCTCCCGTTCCTGTTCGGCGGCATGTCGATGATGGCGGTCGGTCGGGCGGCGGAGTCGGTCGTGGCCGAGGTCCGGCGTCAGTTCCGCGAGAACCCCGGCATCATGACCTACGAGGTCAAACCGGAGTACGGCAGGGCCGTCGACATCCTGACCAAGGCTGCGATCCGCGAGATGATCGTGCCGTCGCTGCTGCCTGTGCTGTCGCCGATCGTGCTGTTCGTCGCGGTCCTGTTCATCTCGGACAAGGCCAACGCTTTCGCCGCTCTCGGGGCCATGCTGATGGGCGTGATTGTCACGGGCCTGTTCGTTGCGATCTCGATGACCAGTGGCGGTGGAGCCTGGGATAACGCCAAGAAGGTCATCGAGGAGGGCTTCACCGACAAGAACGGCGTTCTCCATGGCAAGGGGTCCGAGGCCCACAAGGCCGCGGTGACCGGCGACACGGTCGGCGATCCCTACAAGGACACGTCCGGTCCGGCGGTGAACCCGATGATCAAGATCACCAACATCGTGGCGCTGCTGCTGCTCGCGGTGTTGGCGAGCGGGAACATCGGCTGATCCGGCCAGCCGCGTGAAACGAAAGACGCCCCGGAGAGCGATCTCCGGGGCGTTCTTCTTGTTGGGCCGAGGCCGTTAACGCCAGTTTCGCTTCTGCATTATTCGTCCGCAAGCACAGCCGAGAACGCCTAGAACGACGAGGGTCATCAAGACCCAAACATTGTCGACACCGCGTCGGAATGCGTAGACAAGCCCGCCGATCGCAAGCATTCCGACCCAGAACCAGAAAATCAGAAAGTCGCTGGATTTCCACAAATTCAAGGAGACCCTCGCAGCGAAGCCGTATCTAGTCCGGGCGGCGCTGGCCGGGGACGTCCTCGTCGGTGCGGGGCAGCTGGCCGCGTCCGACGTTGCCGAGCAGCTGTTCGATCACGGTTAGCTCACGACCGCGCGTCGGAGTCTCCCGGTCGTTCATCGCGACCTGCTGGCCGTCTTCCAAGCCCAGCGTGCGCACCTCAGCGACCTTGTCGTCTTCGGCGAACGTAATGGCAGTGACGGAACGCTGGGAAACCTGCGGACGGTTGTAGGTGTACCGCTCGGTCGTCTGGCTGATGTAATACCAGATGTTGTCTTCGAACGTGGACGTGGCCGACGGCGAGCCCAGTTGAGCCAGCACGGTCGATTTGGTGTCTTCGCCGACCTGTATCTCGGCAGGCGCGACATCGACGGTCTGGAAGCCGTGAGAGCCCACGATCGGCGCGCACGCCGAAGCGAGTGCGGCAACGGCAGTGAAAACGGCCAGACGGGCGGCGGCTTTGGTCATGGATCGGAGCGCCTGCGACAAAACAAGGTCTTTGACCTAGACGGACCCGCGTCCTAGTTCAACGGCGCGGCAGAAAAGGGGCCGTCATCCATGCTCCAGAATCTGTTCCGAGTCCGGCCCAACGATCGTATTGGCCTGCAGCTCTATGCCAAGACGGTCGATCAGGCCCGGGATCCCCGCTTCTACACGGCGCTGGGCGTAGCCGACGAGATCGATTCCCGGTTCGAACTCTACACGTTGCATGTCCTGCTGCTGATCCTCCGATTGCGCGATGAGGGCGCCGACGGAGCCGACCTGGCCCAGGAGCTGTTCGATGTCTACGTGTCGGCTCTGGACAACGCCCTGAGGGAGTTGGGCGTCCATGACGTCACCATGGCCAAGAAGATGCGCAAACTGGGTGAAGCCTTGTATGGCCGCATGACCGCCTACGAGGGCCCCATCCGTGCTGAGGATCGGTCGGCGCTATCGGAAGCCTTGGGCCGAAACGTCTATGCCGGTGCCGGGGCCGAGTCTGCAGCGCGTCTTGCGGATTACGCCTTGCGGGCACGGTCGGGGCTGGCAGAGCAATCTCTGAAGACTGTGCTGGCACGGCCAGCCTGGGCGGAGGTCGTCGCTTGACGGGCAATTTTCGGCTTCCCTTCAGCTATGTCTTGCGGGTCAACGAGATTGGCGCGGGCGTCACCCGCCTGCTGGTTCCGGATGACGCCGAGCGGGTTCGCATCGTGAAGGCGCTCGATCTTGCGTCGCTCTCCACCTTCGAGAGTGAGCTCTCCGTCGTACCCGCTCATCTCGGCTGGACCTTGTCCGGTCGGGTCAAGGCGGAGGCCGAACAGGTGTGCGGGATCACGCTGGAGCCTTTGCCGGTGACGGTTGACGCCCGGTTTGTCGTTGCTCTGGTCGAGGAAGCCGACGTCACGCCCGAGGTGGAGGTGACGCTCGATGACGATTCGCCAGACGTGATCGAGGACGGGAAGATCGATCTTGGGCAGTACGCCGTCGAACAGTTCGCGCTTTCGCTGGATCCCTTTCCGAGGAAACCAGACGCTGAGTTTGTTCAGCCGGAGGAGCCTGCGGAAATCTCGCCTTTCGCCGTGCTGAAACAGATGCGCACAGCGGGCGAAGGCGGAAAAAGCTGACGTAACGTCGGGCCGGATTGCATCCATCTCCACGGGCGGTATCTTCGCCGCAACTGAGACCGCGCCGTTGGCGGCGCGACGGAGCGTCCGACCCCTTGCCAGCCCCGACCGTTATCTCTCTTGACGCCATGGGCGGCGACCATGGTCCCCCCGTCGTCGTGGCGGGTGTGCGCGATTACATCCGCAGGCACGGTGGCGAGGGAGTGCGATTCCTGCTGCATGGTGACGAAGCCGCCATCGTCCTTGAGATGGCTCGTCACGATCTGACCTCCGACGTCTGCGACATTCGCCACACGGACAAGGTCGTGGCGATGGACGAAAAGCCCGCCCAGGCGATGCGCCGGGGCAAGGGGTCCAGCCTCTGGAACGCCATTGAAGCGGTAAAGACGGATGAAGCCGGCGCGGCCGTGTCAGCCGGAAACACCGGGGCCCTGATGGCCATTTCCAAGCTGATCCTGCGGATGTCGGCACAAGGTCTGGAACGCCCGGCCATCGTTGCCAGCTGGCCGACGCTCAAGGGCGTGACGGCGGTGTTGGACGTCGGAGCCAACGTCGAGAGCGATGCCGAACAGCTGGTCGAGTTCGCCATCATGGGCGAGGCGTTCCAGACTGCGGTTCATGGTGTGAAGCACCCGACGATCGGGGTCCTGAACGTCGGCTCCGAGGACATGAAGGGTCACGAGGCCGTCCGGGAAGCGTCGCGCATCCTGCGCGAGGGTGGCCTGGGGTTGAACTATCACGGCTTCGTCGAGGGCGACGACATCGCCAAGGGCACGGTCGACGTGGTCGTCACCGACGGCTTCACCGGCAACATCGCCCTGAAGACGGCCGAGGGCGTGGCCCGGTTCATCTCTGCCCTGCTGAAAGAAGCCCTGAGCTCCAGCCTTCAGGCCAAGGCTGGCGCGTTGATCGCCATGCCGGCCCTCAAGGCCATGGCCCAGAAGATCGATCCCAGTGCCATCAATGGCGGACCCTTGCTCGGTTTGAACGGCATCGTTGTGAAGAGCCACGGCGGGGCCAATGCCAAGGGGTTCGGCAACGCCATCCGCATTGCCGTCGATCTGGCCCGCAGCGATTACCTGACAACCGTCGGGGCCAATCTCGGTCGTCTGGATCGCATGATGCATGCGGACGTCCCGGCGACCGCCCCCCGAGAAGAGACCGTTTCGTGAGCGTTATCCGCAGCGCCGTCACCGGCGTGGGTTCCTATCTTCCCGAACAGATCGTCACCAATGACGACCTGTCCAGGATCGTGGACACCTCCGACGAATGGATTATCGAGCGCACCGGGATCCGCCAGCGCCATAAGGCGCGTGACGATCAGCCGACCAGCGATCTGGCGACCGAAGCCGCCCGTCGCGCCCTGGCCGACGCGGGCCGGGATCCGTCCGAGATCGACCTGATAATCGTGGCGACCACGACGCCCGACATGACGTTTCCGGCCACGGCCTCGATCGTCCAACGCAAACTGGGCGCTCCGACCTGTATTGCCTTCGACGTTCAGGCGGTGTGTTCGGGCTTCGTCTATGCGCTCAGCGTCGCTGACGGGTTTGTGGCGCGCGGGCATGCGAAGTGCGCCCTGGTCATCGGTGCCGAGGAAATGACCCGGCTGATGGACTGGACCGACCGTACGACCTGCGTCCTGTTCGGCGACGGGGC
>JADCBH010000073.1 GCA_020253595.1 Brevundimonas sp. | reverse complement strand
GAGGCAAAGGCCCCTGGCAAACGGATCCGGAGCTCCCGCTCCAACCGCTTCCGCCGCAGCAAGCTCGCAAGGCCTTGCGCCCTTCCCAAGCGACGGAACCGGGAAAGAGTCTACGGCCATCTTCAATGAGGGCGAGCTCACGGCGTCTCAATCGACGCGGGCGTTGGATTCCTTGGAAGAATCCCGGCCAGTTTGGATGACTGGGAAGAACAGCTCGCATTTCTCCCTCCCCTTCATGGGGAGGGTGGTCGGAGCGCAGCGACGACCGGGTGGGGTGCCTACGTGCGGAGTGCGATGTCTCTTTCGCACCCCACCCTGACCGCTTCGCGGTCTTCCCTCCCCATAAAGGGGAGGGAGAAAGGGTGGGGTTTGCCCCCATGGGCGACGCCCGCTAGAGCGAACGCTTCCTCCTGACGAAGACTGCCTGCCATGCACGACATCCGCGCCATCCGTGAAAACCCCGACCATTTCGTCGCCGGGTGGCGGTCGCGGGGCGTGGACGATGCGCAGGCCATCGTGGATCAGGCCCTGGCGCTGGATCGGGACCTGAGGGCGGCGCAGACGGCGGGGCAGGAGGCTCTGGCGAAGCGCAACGCGGCGTCGAAGGCCATCGGCGCGGCCATGGGCAAGAAGGACATGGCCGAGGCCGAGCGGCTGAAGGCCGAGGTCGAGGGGTTGAAGGGCGAGATCGCGGCGCAGGAAGCGGTCGAGGCGGAGAAGGGCAAGGCCCTGCGCGACCTGCTGGCGGCGCAGAAGAACCTGGCGGCGGACGACGTGCCGGACGGGGAGGACGAGGCGGGCAATGTCGAGGTCTCGGTGTGGGGCGAGCCCCGCCGGACCGGACCGGCCAAGGACCATGCGGACCTGGGCGAGGCGCTGGGGCTGCTGGACTTCGAGGCGGCGGCGAAGATGTCGGGCGCGCGGTTCGCCGTGCTGAAGGGCGGGCTGGCGCGGCTGGAGCGGGCCATAGGCCAGTTCATGCTGGATCTGCAGACCGCCGAGCACGGCTATCTGGAGGTCAATCCGCCGTATCTCGTCCGCGACGAGGCGATGTTTGGCACGGGGCAGTTGCCGAAGTTTGGTGACGACCTTTACTTTGGCGTCAGCCGTCGTAATTCGAGACTTAGCGATGTTAAACGAGTGCGCCGGAGGGCGTTCTCAGATTTCGACATTCCGTTTGATGTCAGCTTTAGCGGTCAAGACTTGTCGAGAGTTCTTCGTTCCCTCCGAAACTCCATCGTCCACATGCGCTACGACGTGACTGATCACTATGCGCGGACTGTAAGTGCACTCATTTCGTCGGGACGAATTTCAGACGATAATCTCTGGCTGATCCCCACCGCCGAGGTCTCCCTGACCAACCTCGTGCGCGAGACGATCCTGGCGGAGGACGAGCTGGCTACACCGATGCGGCTGACGGCGCTGACGCCGTGCTTCCGGGCGGAAGCGGGATCGGCGGGGCGCGATACGCGGGGGCTGATCCGGCAGCACCAGTTCTCCAAGGTCGAGCTGGTGTCGATCACGCGGCCGGAGGACTCCGACGCCGAGCACGAGCGGATGACGGCCTGCGCCGAAGCCGTGCTGCAGAAGCTGGAACTGCCATACAAGCGCGTCCTGCTATGCAAGGGCGACATGGGGTTCTCGGCGAAGAAGACGTTCGATCTGGAGGTCTGGCTGCCGTCGCAGGCGACCTATCGCGAGATCAGCTCCTGCTCCAACTGCGGGGACTTCCAGGCCCGACGCATGGACGCGCGGTTCAAGCGGGCGGGCGAGAAGAAGACCGAGTTCGTGCACACGCTGAACGGATCGGGGCTGGCGGTCGGTCGCACACTTGTCGCGATCATGGAGAACTATCAGGATCAGGACGGGCGGATCGCCGTTCCGTCCGCGTTGCTGCCCTATATGGGCGGCGTCACCCATGTGGAGCGCTTGCCATGAAGACCCCCCTTCTGATCGCCGCCGCCGCCATGATCCTGTCCGCGCCCGCCGTCGCGGAAGCCCCGGCCCAGCCGACCCTGTCCGAGCCGACCACCTTTGAAGGGTGGATCCGAGTGTCGGGCGAGGAGTTCCAGCTGGTGCTGAACGAGAACCGCTATCGCACGGGCTTTTCGCGGCCCTGCGTTTCGGGCGCCCTGCCGAGGAACCTGCAGCGCACAGTGGGTGAATACGCCGGTCAGAAGGTGCGGATCACGGGGCGGACCCTGGACTGGTCCGACGACCTGCCGGGCGACCGCTATACCTGGGAAGGCTCCAACATTCGCAACGAGTGCGAGAGCGAGGTCGTGATCCTGGCGACCGAAATCGACGCCATCGCCTGACAGGCCCGATCGTTTCTCGGGCGGGGTTGCGGATCAACCCCACTTTCGTCATTCCGGGCGCAGGCGCGCCAGCGCCGTAGACCCGGAACCCAGCGGCGCGCGAGAGCGCGAAACGGTCATGCACGCGACCGCTGACGCATTTCGCCTTCGCTTCGCTTCGGCGCCGCTGGGTTCCGGGTCTCCGCTGCGCTTCGCCCGGAATGACGAAAGAAAAAATGCGCGTACTCCTGACCAACGACGACGGCGTGGACGCCGAGGGGCTGGCCTGTCTCGAACGGATCGCGCGGAGCCTGTCCGACGACGTCTGGACCGTGGCCCCGCAGGAAGAACAGTCGGGCAAGGGGCGCGGCATCACCCTGACCGAGCCGCTGCGGGTCAACCGGCTGGACGAGCGGCGGTATGCGGTGACAGGGACGCCGACGGACTGTGTCGTCCTGGCGGTCAATGACATCCTGCCCGGACGGCCGGACCTGGTCCTGTCGGGCGTCAACCGCGGGCACAATGTGGGCGAGGACTGCTCCTATTCCGGGACGGTCGCGGGGGCGTTGCAGGGCATGGCGTTCGGCATCCGCTCCATCGCGCTGAGCCAGAGCCTGGAACGGTTCCATGACGAGGTGACCGCGCACTGGGAAACGGCAGAGGTCTATGCGCCCGCCATCATCCGCCGCCTGCTGGACCAGCGCTGGGCCGAGGGCGTGGTGATGAACCTGAACTTCCCGGCCCGGGCGCCGGACGACGTGACCGAGATCGAGGTGACGCGGCAGGGCTTTCGCCGCGAGGGCGAGATGCATGCGGTCAAGCGCACCGACCTGCGCGGGCGCGACTATTTCTGGATGAGCTTTCGCGGGACCAAGCAGGACCATGCGCCCGGCACGGACCTGAGGGCGATGGACGACGGCAAGATCTCGGTCACGCCCCTGCACATCGACCTGACGCACCGCGAGAGCGTGCATGAGCTGAAGGGCGTGCTCGGAGGAGTGCCTCCCAGATGAACCTGAGGGACGATCGGGCCGGGCGTCTGATCCTGTCGCTGCGGCAGCAGGGGGTGACGGACGCGCGGGTGCTGGGGGCGATGGAGTCCATCGACCGCGCCGTGTTCGTGCACGAGAAGTTCCTGGATCAGGCGTGGGAAGATCAGGCCCTGCCCATCGACTGTGCCCAGACGATCAGCCAGCCCTACATCGTCGGCCTGATGACCCAGGCCCTGATGGTCGAGCCGCGCCACCGGGTGCTCGAGATCGGGACGGGCAGCGGATACCAGTGCGCGGTGCTGAGCCGGCTGGCGCGCTATGTCTATTCGGTCGAGCGGTATCGCAGCCTGCTGAGCGAGGCCGAGGGGCGGCTGAGGACGCTGGAGATCGACAACGTCATCACGCGCCATTCCGACGGGGGGCTGGGCTGGCCCGAGCAGGCCCCGTTCGACCGGATCATGGTGACGGCCGCGGCCCCGACCGAGCCGACCGAGCTGCTGAAACAGCTGAAGCCCGGGGGCGTGCTGGTCGCGCCGGTGGGGCGGACCTCGGTTCAGATGCTGCATCGCTATGTCGGCCAGCCGGACGGCAGCTTCCGCCGCGAGAGCCTGTGCGAGGTGCGGTTTGTGCCTCTGGTCGAGGGAACGGCCAAGGAGGGGAGGGAGTAGGGAGTAGGGAGTAGGGATTAGGGATTAGGGATTAGGGATTAGGGATTAGGGATTAGGAGGTGCAGCGTTCCAACGCCCTCGGGTCGACGGCAGCTCTCGCAACGGCGGGATCAACTCTTCCCCTAATCCCTACTCCCTAATCCCTACTCCCTAATCCCTATTCCCTCCCTGGCCTCATTAACCTTTCCGCCCCACTTTGGCGCGGTTTGAGCGTATGTCTGGACAGCGAGTCGGGGCGACGAAAGTGGAGGGGCGGATGGCTCTCGGAGTGTGGATCAGGGCGGGCGTGATCGCGCTCGCGGGCCTCGCAGCGACAGCCTGCGCCAGCTATCCGGATGCGCCACGCTATTCGACCCGGCCCATGCCCGGGGTGGGGGCGGGAGCCCCGCCGGTCGCGCCGCCCTATGGCGCGCCGACGACGGCCAACACTCCGGTGCCGCCCGTTTACGAGGCCCCGCCGCCGACGGCCGCGCCGGTCGAGCGCATCGACGGCGGAGCCCTGCCGCCGCCTGTGTCCGGATCGTCGACGTCGGGGGGAGCGATCAATACGCCGCCGGCCTACAATCCCCCGCCGCCGACCTATGTGCCTCCGCCGGTCGCCACCGCGCCGACGACGGTCAGCGCGGGCGCGGCCTATGAGATCCAGCCGGGCGACACCATCTCGGGCGTCGGGCGGCGGTTCCAGACTCCGGTGCAGATCCTGATCGACCTGAACGGCCTGGGGCCGCGCGGCGCGATCACGGTGGGCCAGTCGATCATCCTGCCGGACAGCGCGGTCGATACCGGGCCCGATCCCTATGCGACTGGGCCGACGCCGCGCGGCGTGCTGGTGCCCGAGAACGGCATCGCGCCTCCGCCTCCCCCTCCGCCGTCGGGCAATCCGGCGACACCGCCGCCGCCGCGCCAGCCGGCCTCCAGCGGCCAGACGGGAACGGCCGCGCCGGGATCGGTGTCGCTGCAGTGGCCTGTGCGGGGCGACATCGTGAGGCGCTTCGGGCCGGTGGGTCTGGGCGAGCGCAACAACGGCATCAATATCGGCGCACCGGCCGGAACCGCCGTGGTCGCGGCAGCGGATGGCGTGGTCGGCTATGTCGGCGACGATCTGCCCGGCCAGGGGCTGACGGTCCTGATCACCCACCGGGGCGGGTGGAGAACCGTCTATGGCCACTTGGGCTCGGCCACGGTGGACGACAACCAGACCGTCCGCGCCGGTCAGCAGATCGGCACGGTCGGGCTGACGGCCGGCGATGGAAGGCCCTCGATGCATTTCGAGACCCGGCGCATGCAGGGCGACGAGCCCGTGGCGATCGACCCCGTGACGGTGCTGCCGAGATAGCCGCGTTGCATCTTGGGACGCCCGGCCCTAGGTAACGCGCCTTGTTTTCGTACGGGCGCCCGACTGTGAGGCTGGCCCGACTGTCGGGGAAGACACCATGACCACACCCGCTGATGGCGGCATCGTCGCGCTGATCGTGCAGTTTGTGCCGTTCATCGCCATCTTTGTGCTGTTCTACTTCCTGCTGATCCGGCCGCAGCAGAAGCGCGCCAAGGAGCATCAGGCCATGATCATGGCCGTGAAGCGGGGCGACACCGTCGTCATGTCTTCGGGCATGATCGGCAAGGTGACCCGCGTCGAGGAGGCCGAGGTCAACGTCGAGATCGCTCCCTCCGTCAACGTGCGCGTGGTGAAGTCGATGATCGCTGAAGTGCGCAACCGCACCGCCGTCGCCGCCAACGATTCCAAGCCCGACAAGGCCTGACCGCCGCTCGCTGAAACGGAAGCTCCGTCATGGTTCAGCTGTCGCGCTGGAAAGTCATTCTCGTCGTCCTGTCCATCGTGTTCGGGGCGCTGTTCGCCCTGCCGAACATGCTGACACCGGCCCAGCGCGACGCGCTGCCGGACTTTCTGCCCAAGGGGACGCTGAACCTGGGTCTGGACCTGCGCGGCGGATCGTACCTGCTGCTCGAGGTCGATACGGAAGAGATGCGCACCAAGCGCGTCACCAACCTTCTCGAGGACGTCCGGGTTTCGCTGCGGGAAGACGGCATCGCCACCAGCTCGATCGCGCGCGAGGAGCGGGGTGCCCTGATCACCCTGACCAATGCCGCCCAGCAGGACGCGGCGTTCGAGACGTTGCAGCTCGTGGCCGGCGCGCCTGGACCGAACGGTCAACCCGAGAAGACAGTCCAGCGCGTCGGCTCTGACCGTCTGCGATTTACCTTTACCGATACGACCTGGAACAGCATGGCCTCTCGCGCTGTCGACCAGTCGATCGAGGTGGTCCGCCGCCGGATCGACTCGCTCGGCACCCGCGAGCCGTCGATCACCCGCCAGGGCGCGGACCGTATCGTGGTCCAGGCTCCGGGTGAAAGCGATCCCGCCGCCCTTGAGCGGGTCATAGGCCAGACCGCCCAGCTGACCTTCCAGATGGTCGATGTCCAGAACCAGACCCAGGCCATCCAGACGGGCCTGATCCCGCCGGACGCCGAACTGATGCAGGACGAGGCGGGCACGCCCTATCTGGTCAAGCGGCGGATCCTTGTTTCGGGTGAGAACCTGACCCGCGCCAGCGTGGGCGCAGATCAAAGCGGCCGTCCCGCCATCGACTTCCGCTTCGACGGTCAGGGGGCGAGGCGGTTTGGCGAAGCGACGGCCCAGAACATCGGACGCCCGTTCGCCATCATTCTTGATGGACGGGTGATTTCGGCTCCGACGATCCAGGGGGCCATCACCGGCGGCACCGGCCAGATCACCGGCAGCTTCTCGATCGAGAGCGCGGGTGAGCTGGTCAATCTGCTGAACGGTGGGGCCCTGCCGGCACCGCTGACGGTGGAAGAGCGTCGGGTGGTTACCGCCGAGCTGGGCGCGGACGCGGTTCAGGCGGGTGCGATCTCCACCGCGATCGCGTTTGCGATCATAATCCTCTTCATGATCCTGTCCTACGGCTTGCTGTTTGGGGGCGTGTCGGTGCTGGGGCTGTTCCTCAACGCCTTGCTGATCGTGGCGGCCATGTCGATGACACAGGCCACGCTGACGCTGCCCGGCATCGCCGGTCTGATCCTGACCTTCGCCGTGGCCGTGGACGCCAACGTCCTGATCTATGAGCGGATGCGAGACGAGGCGCGGGCCGGGCGATCCGTGATCGCCTCCATGGACGCGGGCTTCAACAAGGCCTGGGGCACGATCCTGGACGCCAACGTCACGACGCTGGTGGCGGCCCTGATCATGTTCGTGTTCGGCGCCGGCCCGGTGCGGGGCTTTGCCTGGACCCTGACGCTCGGCGTGTTCACTTCGGTGTTCTCGGCCGTGCTCGTGTCCCAGGTGCTGCTCGCCTACTGGCTCAAGTCGCGCCGTCCCAAGTCCCTGCCGATCGCGGAGAGCGCATGATGAGCTGGTGGCCCCTGATCAAGGTCGTTCCGATCAAGACGAACCTGCAGTTCGTCAGCTTCGCCAAGTTCTTCGGTGCCCTGTCGGCCGTGCTCTGCATCGCCTCGGTCATCGGGGTCTTCTACCCCGGCATGAAGATGGGCATCGACTTCCAGGGCGGGGCGGCGATGGAGCTGACCACGTCGGATGGCCGTCCGCTTGACCTGGAAAAGGTCCGTTCTGCGGTGGACGGCGTGGGCGTGGGTGACGTCGGCGTGCAGGGAATCGACGACGATTCCAGTGCCATTCTGCGCTTCCAGGTGCCCGATGGTCAGGCTCAGGGCGAGGTGGTGCAGCGTGTGCAAGCAGCCGTCACTTCCGAGGTTGGCGACATCACCTACTCCGGCGTGAGCGTCGTCGGGTCCAAGGTGTCGAGCGAATTGTTCACGGCCGGTCTGCTCGCGCTGGGAGCCGCCGTCGTCCTGATGTTCGGCTACATCTGGTTCCGGTTCGAGCCGCAGTTCGGCTTTGGCGCCGTGGCCGGCCTGGTCCACGACGTGGTTCTGGTCTTCGGCCTGATCGTGCTGCTGCGACTGGAGTTCAACCTGAACATGGTCGCGGCGATCCTGACTGTCATCGGCTATTCGATGAACGACACCGTCGTGGTGTTCGACCGCCTGCGGGAGAACCTGCGCAAGTACAAGACCATGCCCCTGCGCGACGTGATCGATCTGTCGATCAACGAGACTCTGTCGCGGACCATCATCACCGGCGTGACCGCGGTCATGGTGCTGGCGGCGCTGGCGGTGTTCGGTGGCGTGGCCCTGTTCGGCTTCTCGATCGCCCTGATGGCCGGCATCATCATCGGCACCTATTCGTCGATCTATGTCGGCGCGCCGATCATCCTGCTGTGGGGCGTCAAGCGCGGCGAGTTCGCCGAGGAAGCCAAGCCGGTGAAGCTGGGGATGGCGAGCCGGCCGTAGATTCAGGTCTCCTCCCTGTCGCGAAGCGATGGGGAGGGGGACCGCGAAGCGGTGGAGGGGCTCTGTTCGCCGCACGGCTCGAGTGCGCAATCAGAACCCCTCCGTCACTTCGCTGCGCTTCGTGCCACCTCCCCATCGAAGATGGGGAGGAGACGCGGTAGGCTTGCACGACTCACGGGGGGACTCACATGGCCGGACTGCTTTCCAACTTCAGAAACACCCTGATCCTCAGCCTCCTTCTGGCGGGGGTGATGATCTTCGCTTTCGGTCGGACGGCACCGGGCGGTTTCGACATCAGCTTCTGGCAGGCCGTCGCCCGCTGGAGCCACGTCGGTTTCGGCATCCTGTGGATCGGGCTGCTCTACTATTTCAACTTCGTGCAGATCCGCGTCATGCCGAGCATCCCCGGTGATCTGAAGCCGGCGGTGACGAAGTATATCGCGCCCGAGGCCCTGTTCTGGTTCCGCTGGGCGGCGCTGTTCACCGTGCTGGCGGGTCTGGCGATCCTGGCGCTGCGGGGCCACGGCTATGCCATGGAAGTGCTGAGCCTCGGTCTCGCCGGCCGCCTGGTGCAGGGCGATCAGGGCTATATGCTGCTGGGCGTCGGGGTCTGGCTGGCCATCGTGATGTTCCTGAACGTCTGGGGGATCATCTGGCCGAACCAGAAGCGCGCCCTGGGCATCGTCGTCGTGGACGATGACAAGAAGGCGCGGGCGGCGCGGGTCGCCATGCTGGGCAGCCGCACCAACCTGCTGCTGAGCCTGCCGATGCTGACGTCGATGGCGATGTACCAGACCCTGTTTGGCTGAGCCCGGCGACCTCGACACACAGGTCCGGGCGGCGGATCCGGACCGGTGGCTGTCCAGCCGGTTCGTCGGCGACGCCGAGGCGCGAGCCGACCTGATCGCGCTCTATGCGTTCGAGGCCGAACTGCTGACGATTCCCACCCGTGTGACCCAGCCACTGCTGGCCGAGATGCGCTATGCTTGGTGGAGAGAGCAGATGGACGGGGTGTTCGCGGGCGTTCCTCGCAAGGGCCATCCGGTGCTGGAAGCCCTGACGCTGGCGGTCTCGCGTCGCGCGCTGGATCGGGTTCCGTTCGAGGCTCTGATCGAGGCCCATACCGGACGGGTCCATTCAGAGCCGCATGATCTGGACGCCTTCTATGTCGGCCCCATGCAGGCCGCTGTCCGCGTGCTCGCGGGGGTGGGGCATGAGCCGGCCGTGGTCGAGGCCGGACGGATGTGGGGGCTGGCCCAGACGGGACGGCTCGAAGACGCGAGGGCGATGCGCGCATCGGCCAACCGCGCGCTGAAGGCCCTGCCCGCGGCGGCGTTCCCGGCCGTGGCGCATGCCGCCCTGATCGGCGTGACCAGCGAGGGCGTGAAGCGCCTGAGGCTGTTCTGGGCGACGCTGACCGGCGGTGTATAGCGACCTGGCCTCGGGTGCCCCATGTTGGCAGGGGGCGTTGAGGACACCGTCATGAGCCGGATGCACGTCGAACGACACTGGATCGCCCGGATCGGCTGGCTGAGGGCCGCCGTGCTGGGGGCCAATGACGGCCTGATCTCTACCGCCAGCCTGATCGTCGGGGTGGCCGCCGCCAGCGCCGACAAGTCGGGCGTGATCGTGGCCGGGGTCGCCAGCTTGGCCGCGGGAGCCATGTCGATGGCGGCGGGGGAGTATGTCTCGGTCAGCTCGCAGTCGGACACGGAGAAGGCTGATCTGTCGCGCGAGGCCGCCGAGCTTGAAGCCGATCCGGCCGCCGAACATCTGGAACTGGAAGCGCTTTATCGAGCCAGGGGCGTGGAGCCTGATACCGCGCGGGAGGTGGCGCGGCAGCTGATGGCGCACGACGCCCTGGCCGCCCACGCTCGCGACGAGCTGGGGATTTCGGATTTCACCACGGCGCGGCCGATCCAGGCGGCCCTGACATCGGCGGCCACATTCGCGGCGGGTGCGGCGGTGCCCCTGGTGGTGGCCATGATCGCGCCGCGCGCGGGGTTGCTGATCTGGGTCGTGGGTGCGGCGCTGGTCGGACTGATGGTGCTGGGTGCGCTGGGCGCGCGAGCGGGTGGGGCTGATGCTCTTCGCTCGGTTGTCCGGGTGACCTTCTGGGGCGCCCTGGCCATGGCCGTCACCGCCGGAATCGGCCGGATCTTCGGGGCGGTGGTCTGATCCTAAGAGGTCGTCTCTGGCCAGGCGGTGACCTCGGCGGGCCAGACGCGACGGTTGGGTGAGCCCTGGTAGACCCAGCTCATGCCCCGGGCGAGCGCATGCACGCCAGCCTGGGTCGCCGCTGAGGCGGCAGGAAGGCCATGCATGCGCCGGGCCCAGGGCGGCAAGAGATCCGCTCCCGCCGCCATGACCAGCGCGGCCGAGGCGCGTTCGGCCGCCCCGCCGATCCT
>JADCBH010000072.1 GCA_020253595.1 Brevundimonas sp. | reverse complement strand
GGCTCCCGCATCGCCCTTATCCTGCGCAACGCCGCCGGGGCCGAGGTGGACCGGCTTGAGCTGGCCCGGCCGCTGACCACGGACAACTTCGAGGGCGTCGACGTCCTGCCCGGGAAGGATGGCGGCCTGCGGTTCCTGCTGGCCTCGGACGACAACTTCTCGACCGAGCAGAGGACCCTGCTGCTCGCCTTCGACTGGAAGCCGTAAGCCGCCGATCTAGGGGATCAGGACCGCCTTCACGCAGACGCCCTGGTGCTGCTCGACGATGGCGCGGTCGATCTCGGCCAGGGGATAGGTCTTGATCATGCGGTCAAAGGGCAGGCGGCCGGCGCGGTAGTGCTCGACCAGCTGGGGGATGAAGACGCCCGGGTCGGCGTCTCCCTCGATGATGCCCTTCACCGTGTGGCCGAAGGTGATCATCTGGCCCATGTCGCCCGGGGCCGGCGTGCCGGGCGGGGTGACGCCGACAATGCCGAACACGCCCTTGGAGCCCAGGCAACCGGCCATGACGGCGTTCAGCACCGCCGGGATGCCGGTCGTATCAAAGGCATAGTCCACCCCGACGGGCGTAATGGCGCGCACGGCGGCGGCCACGGCGGGGCTGACAAAGCTGTCGATCGATCCGTCCAGCCGGGCGATCTCCTTGACCAGTCTGGAGGCGATGGCCTGGTGGCGCGGATCGGCCATCAGGAAGACCGTCTCGATGTCGTCATTGAGGCGCTGGTTCATCGCCGTCATCTGAAACTCGTATTCGAAGTCCGCAACCGCGCGCAGACCGCGCACGATGACATTGGCGTTCAGGCTCTCTGCGAAATGCATCAGCAGCGAAGAGAAGGGCAGAACCTCGATATCAGCGTCCAGCCGGGCTACCTCGGCGCGCACCATCTCAACCCGCTCTGCGGTCGAGAACAGCGGGCCCTTGTCGTCGTTCTGGGCCACGCCGATAATCAGCTTGTCGACCAGCTTCACCGCCCGGCCGATGATGTCCATATGACCGTTGGTCACCGGATCGAATGTCCCGGGATAGAGCCCGATGCGCATTGGCGATTCCTCCCCGCCCGGTCGCTGGATAGCAGGGGCGAGGGGTCCCGTCTCCCTCTCCTACTCCGCCGCGATCGGCACAGCGTCGTTGGCAGTCTGCTCCTGGGCTTCCCACTCTTCGATCTTGCGGGCGGTGTACTCCGGCGAGCGCGTAAAGCGGGCCAGAGCGCCGTAGATCACAGGCACGACGAACAGGGTCAGCAGTGTTGCGAACATGGCTCCGGTGAAGATTACAACGCCGATGGTCTGGCGGCTGCCGGCACCCGCGCCCTGCCAGAGCATCAACGGAAGGGCGCCAAACGCCGTTGCGATCGAAGTCATGATAATGGGCCGCAGACGCAGCGCCGAGCTCTCGACAATGGCTTCCTTGATGGAGCGGCCCTGATCACGCAGCTGATTGGCGAACTCCACGATCAGGATACCGTTCTTGGCCGCCACGCCGATCAGGATGATCAGGCCGATCTGCGAGTAGATGTTGAGGCTGGACCCGGCCATCAGCAGGCCGAACAGTCCGCCGGCGGCGGCGAGCGGCACGGTCAGCATGATGACCGCCGGCGTGATCCAGCTCTCGAACTGAGCGGCCAGGACCAGAAACACCAGCAGAAGCGCCAGGCCAAAGGCCGCCATGACAGCGCCGCCCGCCTCTTGCTGGTCGCGTGCTGCGCCGCCGTACTGGATGTTCACAAGGCCTTGGGGCTGCTGGTCGATCTGAGCTTCCATGAAGGTCACGGCGTCCGCAATGGTCATGCCGGGGTTCAGATCGGCCGACAGGGTGATGGCGCGCTGCCGGTCCAGGCGGCGGCGATCGGGTGTCGCGCCTGAGGTCTCGGTAGAGACCACCGAGGACAGGGGCACCAGCGTCCCGCCACCCGTCCCGACGTAAAGCGTGTTCAGGTCGGCCAGCGACGAGCGATCCTCGCGCTCGGTCTGGAGGATCACGTCGTATTCCTGCCCGCCGCGCAGATAGGTGGTGGCGCGCCGGGATCCGAACATGGTCTCCAGGGTCCGTCCGATCTCCTGAGAGGAGACGCCGAGCGCGGCCGCTCGCTGCGGATCGACCTCGACCAGAAGCCTCGGAGAGTTGGGCTCATAGTTCAGACGCGGACGCGAGAAGCCCGGGTTCTCCTGGGCCGCCGCCAGGACAGGCTGCAGCCACTGAAAGATTTCCGCGTAGTCCGACCCCGTAGCGATCAGCTCGATGGAGTTGCTTCCCCCACCACCGCCACCGCCCCCTCGCTGGAAGGCACCGGGCGTCGAAGCGTTGACCTGGGCGTCGACCTGACCGCGCAGCTTGCCATTGAGTTCCTGGGCGATCTCGTCCGCCGTGCGGTCACGTTCGGACCAGTCCTTGAGAACCATGACGGCGTTGCCAGAGTTGAAGCTGCCGCCGCCGAAGCCAGGCGCAGAGACCAGGAAGCTCTCGACCTCGCCCGCCTCGCGGTACTCGGCCAGAATCGGCTCCAGTCCCAGCATGATCTCGCGGGTATAGTCGAACCCTGCGCCCTCAGGCCCTTGCACCCGAACGGTCACCCGACCGCGATCTTCGGGAGGGACGAGTTCGCTGGGCAGGTTGAGGAACATGAAGCCCGCCCCTCCGCCGACCAGCAGGACAAGTGCGGAGACGCCGATCACGGCGACCCGGCGTCCGACGAGCAAGTCCAGCGAGTTGGCGTAGGAGTTCTTCAGCTTGTCCATCGCCCAGTCGACGCGGCGGGCAACCCAACCTCCGCCCGACGCTGGGCGCAGAATCTTGGACGCCAGCATCGGCGACAGGCTCAGCGCGAGGAAGGCTGAGAACGCGATGGCGGCGGCGATGGCGGCGGCGAGTTCGACGAACAGTCGCCCGACATAGCCCGGCAGGAAGAGCAGGGGCGCAAACACTGCGAGAAGCACAACGGTTGTTGCCACAACGGCGAAGAACACCTGTCGAGTGCCGCGCTCGGCGGCGACGAGCGGCGGTTCTCCATGATCGAGGCGACGCTGGATGTTCTCCGTGACGACGATGGCGTCGTCGACCACCAGACCGATCGCAAGCACTAGAGCCAGCAGGGTGAGCAGGTTCAGGGAGAAGCCCAGCGGTGCCAGCACGATGAACGTCGCCAGCAGGCAGATCGGCGCGACAATGGACGGGATCAGCGCCGCCCGCAGCGTGCCCAGGAAGATGAAGTTGACCAGGGCCACCAGCACCATGGAGATGCCAATGGTGATCCAGACCTCTTCGATCGCATGTTTTGTGAAGACCGAGTTGTCCGAGCCAACGGCCAACTCGGTGTCCGGCGGCAGGCTGGACTGGATTTCCTCAGCCAGCGCCGTGACGCCCTTGGAAATCTCCAGATCATTGGCCTGGGCCTGGCGGGTGACGGCCAGGCCGATCTGATCGAGGCCATTGCCACGAAACAGTCGGCGATCCTCGGCCGGAGCTTCCTCCACGCGCGCGATGTCACCCAGGCGCGTCACATAGACCGGGCGGCCTTGCAGGGCGCCTTGTGCACCCGAGCCTGTTGGCTGGGCTCCGATGGAGATAGCGCCCGAGGCACCGGCGGTCTGCTGGGAGGCGTTCCCCGTCGCGCTGATAGGCAGTTGGGCAAAATCCTCGGCGCGAGCGTAGGTCCGGTCAACGCGGATCGTGTAGTCCTTGTCCGTCGATTCCAGCGCCCCGGCGGGCAGTTCGACGTTTTGGCGGATCAGGGCCTGCTCGACCTGTGTGACGGTCAGTCCGCGTGCGGCCATGGCGGCAGGATCCAGCCAGATGCGCATGGCGTAGCGCTGCTCGCCGTAGATCTGGACCTGGGCTACGCCGGGCACTGTCGCCAGACGATCCAGAAGGTAGCGATCGGCGTAGTCGGTCAATTCCAGTCGGTTCAGCGACGATGATCGCAGGAACAGGATCATGATCGGCTGGGAATCGGAGTCCGCCTTGGCGACTTCCGGCGGATCGGCCTGATCGGGCAGTCGACCCTGGACGCGACTGACCCGGTCCCGAACGTCGGAGGCTGCGACGTCGATATCGCGATCCAGAGCGAACTCGATGGTGACGTTGGATCGACCGTCACGGCTGGTGGACGTGATCCGCTCGATACCTTGAATGCCGGCGACCTGCTGCTCGATCGGCTCGGTGATCTGGTTTTCGATGACCTCGGCGGAGGCCCCTGCGTAACCGGTCGAGACGGAGACGACCGGAGGATCCACGTCCGGTAGTTCACGCACCGGCAAGAAGAAGAACGCAGCGGCTCCGATCACACATAGCACGATCGCGGCAACCGCCGCGAAAACAGGACGCCGGACGGAAAGGTCCGAAAGCATCATCGGGCTGAAGCCTTTTCAGCCGAGCCGGTCTGCGGGTCACCGCCCGCCCCAGCGACGGTCACCGGCGCATTGGGTTGGATCCGGTTCAGCCCCGAACCGACAACGCGGTCGTTCGCCGTGAGACCGGACAGAATTTCGACGAAGCCGCCTTCAACGGCACCGGGCTCGACCTCGACACGCTGCGCGGTCGAGCCGCGTTCGCCGGCGGCGATGCGATAAACAAAGGCGTTCTCGCCTTCGAACTGAACGGCCGATTCCGGTACCGACGGGCTTTGGCGCTGGCCCTGCTGGATCCCGACCCGCATCAACATGCCGGGTCTGATTCGACCGCCGGGATTGGGAAACTCGGCGCGGGCTGTAACGGCGCGCGTGGTCTCGTTGATGCGGGTGTCGATCAGGGCGATCCGGCCTGAAAAGCTCTCGCCAGCGTAGGCGTCCGCGGTCGCGGTGATCGGCAGGCCCTGGCGGAGCAAGCCGAGGTAGCGTTCGGGCACCGGGAAATCGACCCGGATCACGCTGATGTCGTCCAGCGTGGTGATGACCGCGCCAGGACTGATCAGAGTGCCGGGCGTTACCGTCGAGAGACCAAGAACGCCGGCGAAAGGGGCCCGGATGACACGATCACCCTGACGCGCCTCTGCGGCTGCCAGGGTCGCACGAGCGGTTTCGACAACCGTCAGGGCGTCTTCGACGGACACGCGCGGGGCCACGCCACGTTCGGCCAGACCGCGGAACCGCTCATACTCCCGCTCAGCCTGCGCGAGATTGGCGCGGGCCTGAATGATGGAGGCTTCCTCCTCACCCGCCTGCAGCCGCACCAGCGGCGCGCCGGCCCCCACCCTCTGGCCATCCTCGAACAGGACGACAGTGATCAGCTCCGACGTCGCTGAGGTGATATTCACCGAACGCTGGCCGCGGGCCACACCCAGCACGTCGATCTGGTCGCTGAACGAGCGCAGGACCACTGTGGCTTCGGACACCTGCTGGCCTCGCCCTCCTCCGGGTCCGCCCGGTCCCCCGGGGCCACGGCCGCCTTCTTCCTCGGCGAAGGCGACGCGCAAGATGGCCGCCACGATCATCAGACCGAGCACCACAGTGGCGACGACGAGGAAGAAGTGACGTTTGATCACAGGCACTGGTCTCAGGAAACACAAGGAGCGACGGCCTTAACGCTTCCGCAGCGTCAGGCAATAAAAGTCTTTGTAAGGTCCGCCGTTCCGGTTTCCGTCGCGTCGTCCGGTAGCAGGTCAGAATCGTCGCCAGATCGCCACGATCGGCCCTTCCGCCAAGGGCGTCTCTCGTCCCGCGACGGTCCGTCGCCAACCGGCCTGAAGGCTCCAACGACCCAGATGGCGCACAACCGAGGTCTCGGCTGACAGCCACTGCGCACCATTGTCGTCCGTCACACCACCAAAGGCCTGGGCCAGGATCATCCAGTTGTCGCCAAAATGAGCACCTAGCGTCAGATCGGCCCGCACTTCGTCCGGCAATCCGTCCCGCATGCGCCGTGCCGCCTGCACCTCGACAAAGGTCCGGTTCGGTCCCCAACGCCCCGTGACGGCCGCTGGCGCTCCAAACCCGCGGCCGGCTGACACGCGCACCTCCCAGTCCTGTTTTCCCACTCCCGGTGCCGCATAGCCGGCATTGCGGCCGTTTCCTGACTGGGCATAGCCGGCATAGAGGCTGACCGCGCCGCGGTCGTTCCGCCACGCCTGCCATGTCAGACCGACTTCGGTGGGCCCGCGTCCGGAGTAGTCGACGAATGCGTCCTCGCCGGACTGCCAATCGCCCTTGACCTGCAGCGTAAGCCGATCGGTCACCCCGTACTCAGCGAAGACGCCAACAGCACGATCGTCCCGCGCGTCGGGCAAGGCCAACAAGGCACCTGAGGGATCGAACCCTTCAACCGCGCGCATGGTCTCGGCCTTGATGATGACCTGCGCCCTGCCCTTGGGTTGGGTCCAGGCCCCGGCATCCGCAGCCGTCGCCATCCCCGCGAGCGCGAGGCCTGCAAGGATGGCACAACGCATCAGACGTCGTAGCCCGGTGACTTGCGGTCGAGCAGCCGCAACGCTCCCGGCCAGGCCAGCGGCGCGACAAAACCGAGGCCCCTACCCTGCTCCTTCGTCTCCGCCTGTGCGGCGTCCGGCGCGAACAGCACATGCTCGCGCCCGCCGGAAAGCGCGGCGACCTGCTGGGCGCAGGCTCGTTCCAGGAAGAACATGGCGACCCAGGCCGCTGCCGCCGTGGGACCAACTGCCAGAGTGCCGTGGTTCCTCAGCAACATCAGCGGCTTATCGCCAAGGTCCGCCACCAGCCGTTCGCGCTCATCGTGGTTCAGGGCCAGGCCCTCATATCCGTGATAGGCAACCTGATGCTGCAGCAGGCAGGCATTCTGTCCGATGGGAAGCAGCCCCTCCTTCTGGGCCGCCACACCGACACCGGCGACCGTGTGCAGGTGAATGACGTAATGGGCATCGTCACGCGCCGCGTGAATGGCAGAATGGATGGTGAAACCGGCCGGATTGATGAAGCTCTGCGTTTCCTGAACGATCTTGCCGTCCAGATCGACCTTCACCAGCGAAGACGCCGTGATCTCCTCGAAATAGAGACCGTAGGGGTTGATCAGAAAGTGGTGCTCGGGACCCGGCACGCGGGCCGAGATGTGGGTGAAGATCATGTCGTCCCACCCATGCAGGGCGACCAGCCGGTAGAGCGCGGCCAGATCGACGCGCGCCTGCCACTCCTCGGCCGAGACCCGCGACTTCAGCGAGGGGGTCGAACCGTCGGCCATGATCGTCTCCTTCAGCAGCACAGTGAACGGCGCGACCGTCGCGCCAACCTTGGGTCGGGTCAAGAACGGCCGTCGATTCAGGCTTCGTTAACCGAGTTTTCACGACCCGTGGCCAAGCTGAACAGTGTTCGGAGTTCCTCCGGCCGGAGCCGCCCGTGACCGCTGTCGTGCAGATGCAGACCTACCGTACCGATGAGGACATGGCGTCCAGCGCCTCACGCCTCCTCGAACTGGCCCGCTCCAAGACGACCGAAGATCGCCGCCGCCTGCTTCTGGGCATCACCGCCCTGTGCGATGCGACATCGCCCGGCGCGGAGGCCTCGCCGCTCCTGGGCGACATCTTCATGATCCTGGCGCGCCAGGCCGAACGCGACATCCGAAAAGCCCTGTCGGAAGCCCTCGCCCCCGCCGAATGGGCACCGCCGGCGCTCGTCGCCATGTTGGCGCTCGACGAGATCGAGATCGCGCGTCCGGTGATCGCGCAGAGCCCCCTGCTCAAGGATCAGGATCTGCTGCGCGTCCTGGTCGAAGCCACCATCGAACACCAGATCGAGGTCGCTCGACGCCCGCACATCTCGGGTCAGCTGGCCGATGCCATCATCGATCAGGGCGAACCTGCCACCCTGACCGCTCTGGCCGGCAACCGTACTGCAGAAGTGTCAGAGACGGCTCTGGAACGGCTGATCGACCACTCACGCCGGATTGCAGCTCTGCGTGCACCGCTGACACGCCACCCGCGACTGAACGAAACCCTCGCCACCCAGCTCTATCAATATGTCGGCGACGCACTTCGCGAAGCGATCGGCGAACGCTTCCGGGTAGACGAGGCCAAGCTCGCCTCGGCAGTCGCAGGCGTGACGTCCGCCATGGAGCCGCAGAGAGCCGAGCACAAGGGCATCGAGGAAGCCGCAAGCATCGTTGAGCGCGATGAAATGGAGCGGCGTCTTGTCTCCAAGCTTCAGGCGGGTGGCCAGTTGCGCGCCGGATTCCTGATCCGCGCCGTTCGAGAGAAGCGGCTGAGCCTTTTCGAACACGGCATCGCCGCGCTTTCGGGCTTCTCTCTGACCCAGGTGCGGGCTGCGATCCATCGCCCTTCGGCCGATGCCCTCTATTTCCTGTGCGCTTCGGTGGGCATTGACCGGGCCGTTTTCCCCGCCGTGCTCGACGAGATCCGCAAACTCTCGGATGGCTGGCCAGGCGAGGGCGATGTCGGCCTGCAGGGCCGGACCAGCCTGCCTCCGTCGGCTGCAGCGAGAGAGTTCCGCGCCTTGATGGGGCATATCGGCGAGTGATCCTGCGGTTCGGCGTTTGACTTCACTCGCCGGCTCCGCTCACCTTCGCCGGTGACCCTGCCACCGTTTCCCCGCATCGCTGTCTGCGCCAGCGAGAGGCCCGAGGCCGAAGTCGCGCGCGAGCGGCTGACGGCTCTCTATGGATCGGTCCCGGAAGAAGAGGCCGACGTGATCGTCGCTCTAGGCGGTGACGGCTTCATGCTGGAGATGCTCCACGCCAACATGGCGCGCCGCATTCCTGTGTATGGGATGAACCGCGGGTCTGTCGGCTTCCTCATGAACGACTACGAGGAAGAGGGTCTGATCGAGCGGCTCGCAGCTGCCGGCAAGGCCGTCATTCATCCGCTCCAGATGGATGCCTGGACCGACGCCGGGCAGGCTCAATCGGGTCTGGCCATCAATGAGGTCTCGCTGCTGCGACAGACCCGTCAGTCGGCCAAGCTGAGGATCAGCGTCGACGGCAAGGTGCGATTGGAAGAGTTGTCCTGCGACGGCTGCATGGTCGCCACACCGGCTGGCTCGACCGCCTACAACCTGTCGGCGCATGGGCCGATCATTCCGCTGGACGCGCGCATGCTGGCTCTGACGCCGATCAGCGCCTTTCGGCCTCGCCGCTGGCGCGGGGCGTTGCTCTCGCATCGCGCGACGGTCGAGTTCGAGGTGCTCGAGGCCGACAAACGGCCGGTCAGCGCCGTGGCGGACAGCCTGGAGATCCGTCGCGTGGTCCGGGTGGTGGTCACGGAACGGCGCGACATCGCCCTGACCATGTTGTTCGACGCCGGGAGGTCCTTCGAAGAACGGGTCCTCGCAGAGCAATTCACCGCCTGAAGCGAGTCACCGTTTCTTAGGGCGTCGGATGCAAAGTGCGTGGAACAACCATCAGGAGTGCCGTGTGAGCAACCCGGTCCAAGTCATTCGT
>JADCBH010000071.1 GCA_020253595.1 Brevundimonas sp. | reverse complement strand
GGGTAGTGTGCCAGCCGGACGAAGTCGCAGCCCAGCGCCTTGACCTCGGTCAGCAGGGCGCGCGCTTCGGCCTCGGTCCGGATCCGGCCGCCCTCGGCCCCCAGCCGTTCCTCATGCATGGCGATGCCCTTGAGGAAGCGCGGGCGGCCGTTCAGCAGGATCTCTCGCCCGCGCGTTTCGATCGTGCGGAATCCGACGCGGTCGGACCAGCGGTCTCCCGCCGCCTCGAGGCTGACAGTGTAGATATGGGGGGTCTCGGGCGACCACATCCGCAGGCGGCGCGGTGCCGCGCCCGACAGCCGGGCGCGTCCATCGGGGGTCGCGCCCGTCTCGAGCCGCAGGCCCAGTTCGGGGACGGCGAAGCGAACTGTCGACCCGCCGGCGGCCGGTCCATCCAGTTCCACGTCGGCCACAATCCGCCCGCCCTCAAGTCGTACGAAGGCGTCGCGGACGAAGGTCCGGGGTGTGTCGACCAGCCAGACCGAGCGGGTGATCCCGCCATGGTTCTTCCAGTCGAAGTCGAGCGCGGGCAGGGTCTCGGGACCGGGGCGGCTGTCGGCGCGAACCACCAGGCTGTTCGGGCCCGGCCGCAGGCGGTCGGTGACCTCAACCTCGAACGGGGTGAAACCGCCCTCGTGCTCGGCGATCGGCTCGCCGTTCAGCCAGACCCGGCTGCGATAGTTGACGGCCTCAAACACCAGGAACCGCCGGCGATCGTCGGTCGCCGGTCCCTCGATGTCGCGGCGGTAGTAGGCCGGTCCTTCATAGTGAAAGAGCTCGGGCGTCTGGGTGTTCCAGTCGCCTGGGACTGTGATCTCGTCGCTGGTCTCCCATTCGTACTCGACCAGGGGACCGTCGTCGGTGGACGGACGATCCTCCCAGAAGTTCCGGCGTACGCCGGGCTTGCGGCCCGAGACGTCGAACGGGTCGAGGATAAGCTTCCACTGGCCGTCGAGCGACAGGCGGGACCGGTTCGGCAGGGCTCCGATCAGGGTCGGGGCGGTGCTCGTTTCGGGCGTCTGGGCGCTCGCCAGAGTGGCGGTCGCTGCCGCCATGCCGGTCAGGGCTCCGGCGGAGAGCAGACGGCGACGGTCGATCATGGTCATGGCAGCGTCTCGTTCACGTCCTGGCCCTGAAGATCGCGCCAGGCCATCGCCAGGAACCGAAGGCCGAAAGCTCCTGCGATATCGCGCACCACCAGCCGGACACGGCCGTCCACGGTGCGTGCCCGGGTCTCCAGGATGGCGCCGGCCAGGTTGGGGTCGGGGTGGTCGGCGGCGAAGCGGTTGGCCAGAAGCCAGGCGAGGGAGCGGTCGATATTGGCGTCGAACTCGTCGCCCACGCCATAGTCGCGCAGCCTCAGCCACAGGATGCCGGAAAACGCCGTAGCCGATCCGGTGATCGAGCCTGGGCGGGACGTGCCATCGACGTTCAGGTCATAGGCGAAGCCGCCCCAGCGGTCCTGATACCGGGCCATCGCCCGGCCCGTCTTTAGCGCAGCCTCCAGAAAGGCCGGGTCACGGCTCAGGGCATAGGCCTCGAGCAAGGCCTCGGCATTCCAGACATTGAAGCGCGGGTGGACCCGGCCGGTATCGGGATCGTTGGGCTCGAACGCCATCCAGAGGCCGTTGGCGTCCTGACGGTCCACCACGGTGCGAGCATGGGCGAGGAACCGGTCGCACCAGGTCTGATCGCCGGTGTGGCGGCACATGTCGCTGGCCAGAGAACCCTCGATATTGGGCCGGGCGACCTGGGTGACGGAGGCGGGGTTGGCGTCTGGATGGTGCGGCGAGCGGTCGGTCCAGAGTTCGCCCGTCTCCGGCTCGATGATATTGTAGTAGAGGCCCGGATGGCCCGGCACGGCGGTATTCTCGAACAGCCATCGGCCGGAGCGCGTGGCGGTGTCGGCATACTTCTGATCGCCCGTGGCGCGGCTCAGCGCGAACAGGCCCGGCGTGCCGTCCGACACGGTGGTGAAGTTGATCAGATCGCCCAGCCGGTCACCGTGGGCAGCGTTGACCAGACCGGCCAGAGGATGCGGTGGCTGGAACTCGGTGGAGATCCACCAGTCCCCCGCGCGTCGCGCGGCGGCCAGAAACTCGGGTTCGCCGGTGACGCGCCAGGCCTCGATCAGCCCCAGCGCCGTCTGACCCGTGTGCCAGTGCGGCTCGTACTCCACCCATTCACCGGCCAGCAGGTCGTAGTCGGCGCGACCCTTGCCGGTCTCGTCGATGAGTATCGTTGCAGCATGGGTCCCGACGTCGCGGATCGCCGCCTCGATCTCTGCCAACCGGGCGGTTGTCGCCGCCGCCGGAAGCGGCACCAACATCAGGACGAGGCCGACGAGGACAGAGCGGATCACAGGTAAGCGCCCCTCTGCCAGGGCACGAACTCGGCGTCGCCGATGCCTAGGATCTCGGATGCCGAGGGGTCGCCCGACGCCAGCGAGAGCAGGCGGTGGAAGATGCGCTCTCCGACGTCGTCCAGGCTTTCGCCTTCCAGAACCGACGAGGCGTCAATGTCGATGTCTTCGGCCATCCAGCCCGCCAGGCGGGCGTTGGAGGCGATCTTCAGGCAGGGCGACGGCTTGGAGCCGAAGACGGAGCCCCGGCCGGTGGTGAAGGCGATCAGATTGGCCCCGGAGGCGATCTGCCCGGTCGCCGAACAGGGGTCATAACCGGGACTGTCCATGAAGCTCAGCCCGGGCTTTCTCAGCGGCTGGGCGTAGCCAATGACGTCCTCCAGCGGGGCGGAACCGGCCTTGGCGACAGCGCCCAGCGACTTCTCAAGGATGGTCGTCAGCCCACCCTTGAGATTTCCCGGCGAGGGATTGTTGTTCAGTTCCATGCCGTTTGCTGAGGCATGGTCGCGCCACCAGGTCAGCCGCGCGATCAGCCGCTCGGCCGTTTCCGCGTCGGCGCGGCGCAGCAGCAGGTGCTCGGCTCCCCAGATCTCCGGGGTCTCCGACAACATCGCCGAACCCCCTTGGGCGATCAGTCGGTCTACGGCGCGGCCCAGGGCCGGATTGGCCGTGACGCCCGACCACCCATCTGATCCTCCGCACTGTAGCCCGACGACGAGGCCCGACACCGGCGCGGGTTCACGCCGAGCTTCTGCCGCGAGGGTGATGAGATCTCGGACGATGGCCTTTCCGTCCTCGATGGCCTTGAGCGTCCCGCCGGCCTCCTGAATGGACAGCGAGCGAAGCGCCGGGCCCGGGGCCAGGCCTTCCTTCACGAACCAGTCGGGGATCTGATTGGCCTCGCAGCCCAGGCCGACGATCAGGACCGCAGCGACGTTGGGGTGGCGCGCGTATCCGGCAAGCGTGCGCTGCAACAGCCGGATGTCCTCGCCGTCGGAGGCACCGCCGCACCCGCCGGTATGAGTGTAGGCCACCACATCGTCCACACCTTCAGGCAGTCCATCCGCAGGAAAGGCGACGGCGATCCGTCGAGCGACGGTTGCCGAGCAGTTGACGCTGGTCAGGATAGCGATGGTGTTGCGCGTACCCCATCGGCCATCGCTGCGACGATAGCCTGACCACGCGGCAGTAGCCGCCGAGGCGACAAGGGCGCGGCGGTCTGCGCCGATCTCGGTCGCGCGGTCGGCGTCGCTCATGACGAGGTTGTGGGTGTGGACCCAGTCGCCGGAGCCAATCTCGGCGGAGGCGATCCCGATCACCTGACCGTACTTGCGGACCGGGTGTCCGGCGGCGATCGCCCTGACGGCCACCTTGTGCCCGGCGCTGATGTTCGGACCCTGGTCGGCCAGGGCCACCGCGACATCGTCGTCTGGATGAAGCCTGAGCAGGCTCATGTCTCGCCCTTGACGACCCACGCCGCAGCGGCGCGCGCGCCGGTCGACGACAGGCGCACATAGGCAGCCATCACCGGGGCGGTGAAGCGGGGGTCGGTGGCGAGGCGTTTGGGAAAGACCGCTTCAAGCCACAGCAGGGCGGCGGCGCGTTCCAGCGTGTCGAGCGTTCGCGCGATCAGGCGGGCCGTCTCCGACGCCAGGGGATCGTCCACGACATGGGCGGCCCCGGTCTCGTCAGTGCCGTCCTGCCAGCGCATCCAGCCCGCGATTGCGAGGGCGAGAGCGTGGATCGGCAGGCCGCGATCCAGCCGCATGGCCGCACTGGCCAGCAGGCGCTGGGGCAGTTTCTGGGAGCCGTCCATGGCGATCTGATGCGTGCGGTGCTCCAGCGCCGCGTTGGCGAACCTGGCCTTCAAGGCAACCCTGTAGGCCGACAGATCGAGTCCGACAGGCGGATCGAGCGTGGCGACGGCCTCGTCCCAGAGGCAGTCCACGAACGCGGCGAACACTGGCTCGGCGACGACCTCGTGCACGAAACGCAGCCCGGCGAGTCCGCCCAGATAGGCCATGGCCGAATGGGCACCGTTCAGAAGCCGCAGCTTCGCGTCTTCCCATGGCGCGACCGCCGATGTGATCTGGACGCCCAGGCTTTCGAAGTCTGGACGGGGGCCTGCGAAGCGGTCCTCGATCACCCACTGGGTGAAGGGCTCTGTCTTGACCATCCCGTAGTCTTCAACGCCCAGCCGTGCCGCCAGATCGCGGCGATCTTCCAGGGTCGTGGCCGGAACGATGCGGTCGATCATCGTCTGTGGAAAGGCGCACGAGCCTTCGATCCAGTCCGACAATCCCGGATCATGACGACGGGCGACGGCGAGCACGGCGTCACGGACCCTCGCGCCGTTGTGGGGAAGGTTGTCACAGCTGATCACGGTCAGAGGGCTGAGCCCGCGCGCCCTCCGTTCGGCGAGACCCGCCGCGAGAAAGCCGGGTGCGGTCCGTGGAGAGTCCAACGAGGCGAGGTCGGCCGCGACCTCAGGATCCCCCTCGATCAGTGCACCGGAGGTCGGGTCCAGGCGATAGCCCTTTTCGGTGACCGTCAGGGTGACGATGTGGGTGTCCGGGTCGGCGAGAGCGGAAACGACGGCGGCGGGATTTTCCGGCGCGACCATCACATCGGCGACCGCGCCAACGACGCGGGTCTGCACATCACCGCCGTCCCTGACGACCAGGCTGTAGAGACCGTCTTGAGGGTTGAGTTGATCGTGCACGCCCGGTGATCGCAGCGATACGCCCCGGATGCCCCAGCGCGGGTCGCCACGTGCCAATGCCCTGTCGAAAACATCCGCCTGATGGGCTCGATGGAAGGCCCCGATGCCCAGGTGAACCACGCCGGGCTTGATCGTGGCTCGATTGTACTCGGGCCGGACCACGTCGGCGGGCAGGCCGTCGAGCCTGGCGTCCGACAGCCGCATCAGCCGACGACGCTGGGCAGCCAGAGGGTCACGGCCGGGATGTAGGTCACGGCGAGCAAGGCCAGGACCAAGGCTCCATAGAAGGGCCATATGGTCTTCATGACCTCTTCGATCTTGATCCCTGCGATGGCGCAACCGACGAACTGGACCGTACCGACCGGTGGCGTCACCAGACCGATCCCCTGGTTCAGCATCATGACGATGCCGAACTGTACCGGGCTCATTCCCGCATTCATGGCGATGGGCAGGAAGATCGGCGTCGTGATGATCACCAGAGGCGCCATGTCCATGAAGGTACCGAGCACCAGCAGGATGATATTGATCATCAGCAGGATGATGATCGGATTGTCGGACACCCAGGCCATTCCTTCCGCCAGCCGGGCGGGTGCCTCGTTCAATGCCAAGAGCCATCCGAAGGCCGCCGCTGTGCCGATGATCAGCATGATCATGGCGGTGGTCTTGACCGCGTTCTGGGCTGCCTTGACGAAGTCGCGCAGGCCGAGCGTCCTATAGACAACGAAGGCGATGACGGCCGTGTATATGACCGCGACCGCCGAGCTTTCAGTCGGCGTGAAGACGCCACCCAACACGCCGCCGAAGATGATGACGGCCGTGAACAGCCCCGGGACCGCCGCGATGGCTGCCCGGCCGAATCCCCCCCAGCCCGGGAAGACGCCTTTGGGATAGCCGCGCCGCACGGCGACGAGCCAGGCCGTGATCGCCAGGATGATGCCAGTCATGACACCAGGCACGATGCCGGCCAGGAACAGCTCCGACACCGAGACCGAGGCCCCACCGCTCACCGCAGCATAGAGGATCAGGTTATGCGACGGAGGCAACAGCACGCCCAGGATGGCCGCGCAGGTCGTCACATTGACCGCATAGTCCGCGTCGTACCCTTCCTTCCTCATCATCGGAATCAGGGTCGACCCCATGGCCGAAACCGAAGCCACGGCCGAACCCGAGATCGAGCAGAACATCATGGTCGCCCCGACGTTCACAGGACCCAGGCCGCCGCGCACATTGCCCAGACACGCCGAAGCCAGCCGCACCAACCGCTCTGCGATTCCCGCCCGAGCCATCAGGTCACCGGCGAAGATGAAGAAGGGAATGGCCATCAGCGAAAAGGTCGAAATGCCCGCAGACATCTGCTGGAAGGCCACCACCGGCGGTACGTCCATCACCAGGAAAGTCAGCAGGCTGGATACGCCCAGTGCCACGGCGACCGGGGCCCTCAGAGCCATCAACACGAACAGCGATACGATCAGGACTGTCAGCGCCATAGCGGTTCCACACGTTCGCCCCGGCTTTCGGCGATCAGATGTTCGATTGCGAAGAAAACCATGAGCCAGCCCGCAATCGGCAGGGGCAGGTAGGCGAAGCCGCGCGACAGGCCCAGCGTCGGGATGTCGTGACTCCAAACCCGCGCGACCAACTCTCCGCCCCAGACGCCCATGGCCGCCCCGAACGCCAGGGTCACGATCATGGCGATGACGCGAACGACCCCATTAGCCCGTTCGGACATGGCACCCTCGCCCAGTTCCAGCGCGATGTGAAAGCCCTCACGGACGCCCACGGCGGCGGCGATCATGACGTACCAGATCAGCAGGACCAGGGCCGCCTGTTCAGCCCAGGCCGGTGAGGCGTTCAGCACATAGCGGGCGAACACCTGCCAACCGATGATTCCCGTCATGGCCAGGAGACCCACGCCCGCAAGCATAAGGGTGGCGCGACTGATCATTCGGGATACGAAGGCCAGGCCGCTCATCCGGGAATCGCCT
>JADCBH010000070.1 GCA_020253595.1 Brevundimonas sp. | reverse complement strand
GTTGGCGGTGTCGACCAGGCGGCTGAACCGCGAGGGATCCAGCGCTCCGAACGGGTTCAATGTGCCTGCCGTCACGGCCGCCTGCGCGGCTGTGGTGCTCAGGCCCCGTCCGGTGGTGGTGTCGGTTTCGATGCGGTCGTAGGTGCCCGTCAGGCTCCAGCGCCAGTCGCCCAGGAATCCGTCCAGCAGCACGCCGAGGTTCGCCGTGGTGGTTTCATTATCCCGCGTCACCGCGAACGGATCATCAATGTAGCGATAGACGGCCACGGGACGGCTGAACGGCGATCCGTTCAGGCCGGCGGGGGCCGTCAACGTCACGCCGGGCAGCCCGAGATAGGAGAAGCTGGTCCTCTCCTGCAGGTTCAGGCTGATCGTGCCCTTGATCGTTTCATTCAGGTCGCGGGCCAGCGAGGCGTTCAGCGTCGTCTCGTCGCCGCGCGGCAGCAGGGTCCGGTACTGGGTCAGGTCGCCGGTGCGCGGGGTGTTGGCCCCGGCCGCGAACCCGGCCAGCGTGGGATTGGACACGCCCGGATTGGCCGCGACGGTGATGGCCCGACCGGCGAGCGTCGACAACGCCGGATCAATCACGGTGCCGTAGGGGATGCCCGCGACATTGCCGATCCGGTCGAAGGGCTGGCTGCCCGGGTCGCGCACGATGTCGCGCTCGGTCTCGAACAGGGCCGTGTCGTGCCGGCGCTCAAGGTTCACGTTCAAACGGTTGCCGCCGACGATCGAGAAGTAGCCGCCCTCGACCTCGGTGGAGTTGCGTCCGCCCTGGGTCGGGGCACGGAACGTCAGCTCGCTGTTGGCCTGTGTGAAGTTGGCCTTCAGCACGATGTTCACGACGCGCTGGTCCGCACCGAATCCATAGGCCAGACCGGCTTCCTCAGGCAGGATTTCCGTCCGCTCGATGGCCTCGAACGGGATGGTGCGGATTTCCTGGAAGCCCGACGTGCGTCGCCCGTTCAGCAGCACCACCGGCCCGCCGCCGCCGCGTCCCCGGTTCGACCGCGTCAGGGGCTCCAGCGCCGCCAGAAGCTCGGCCACATTGGTCGCGCCGTAGGCGATCAGCTGGCCGGAATCGAGCGTGATCTCCGGCTCGATGTCGCCCTGGACACGGCCACGCGCGGCCGAAACCTCGACCTCCGGCAGCACATAATCGGCGTCGCCGGGGGCCGAAGCGCCAGACGGCTGCTCATCGTCCTGTGCGTCCTGTGCGACCGGGGGCGTTGGCTGCACCGGAGTCGTGGTCTGGGGCGGCGCGGTTTGCAGCGCGCCCGAGGCGAGCGCCGCGAGCAGGGCGGAAGCTATTGTCATGGGAACTCGTCACGGCCGGGGAGGGGGGGAGGTCAGGCTTCGTCGCTGTCCAGGCCGGACGAACGGCGAAACGCCAACCAAGTTTCACGCGCCAGTGGTGCCGTTCCGTCGCGGCGTCAATGAGGCGATTTGTTACAGTGCGATGTAACGGCAGTGTAACACGCCCGCTCTGTTGCCCAAAGGTCACCCGACGTCTTTCAGGGACCCCTCAAGCCCTTGTTCGCGCACCTTGCGATACAGCGTCGAGCGCCCGATCCCCAGCCGCCGTGCGATCTCCGACATATGACCGGCGTAGACCTCGATGGCGTGCTGGATCAGATCGCGCTCGATGTCCTCCAGCGTGCGCAGGTGGCCGCGCTCGTCCAGGATGCGGATGGGCTGTTCGGGCAGGGGCGGCAGGTCGCCATAGGTCTGAACGGCGGCCGACGGCGGGACGGCCTGCGGTTCCAGCGGCATCGCCACGCCAGAAATCGCGGGGAAGTCGTGAGGCTGCAGGAAGGGCGCGTCCGCCAGCACGATGGCCCGATAGACCGCATTCTCCAGCTGGCGCACATTGCCGGGCCAGTCGAAGGCGGTCAGCAGGGCGAGCGTCTCCATTGAGGCCCCGGCGATCCGCCGGCCCTCCTCGGCGTTGAAGCGCGAGACGAAGTGCTCGATCAGGGCCGGGATGTCGTCGCGCCGCTCGCGCAGAGACGGGGCCTCGATCGGAAAGACGTTCAGGCGATAGAACAGGTCCTCGCGGAACGTCCCCGCCGCGACGGCCCCCGACAGGTCGCGATTGGTCGCCGAGACGATGCGCACATCGACCTTGACCGACCGCTTGGAGCCAACCGGGTCGATCTCGCCTTCCTGAAGCGCGCGCAGCAGCTTGACCTGCATGTCCAGCGGCAGCTCGCCGATCTCATCGAGGAACAGTGTGCCGCCGTTGGCCTCCGCGAACTTGCCCAGGTGCTTGTCATGAGCCCCGGTGAAGCTGCCCTTCTCGTGGCCGAACAGGATCGACTCGACCAGATTGACCGGCAGGGCCCCGCAGTTGACCGCCACGAACGGCTTGCCCGCCCGATCCGACGCGCCGTGCAGGGCACGGGCGATGACTTCCTTGCCGACCCCGCTTTCGCCCGTGATCAGGACGGGAATCGACGACTTCGCCGCCCGCGCGCCCAGTTGCTTGACCATCTGCATGGGTCGGCTTTCGCCCACCAGATCGGCGAAGGTCGTGCGTCCCGACACATGCTTCTTCAGCCGCCCGACCTCGGCCGTCAGCTGGGTCAGCTGCAGCGCGTTTCGGATGCCGACCAGGATGCGCTCCGGGCTCGCCGGCTTGATGAAGAAGTCCTGGGCCCCGGCCTGCATGGCCTTGACCACGGTCTCGATGCCGCCGTTGGCCGTCAGCACGATGACCGGCGTGGTCACGCCCGCCGTGCGGATCTCGGCCAGGCATTCCATCCCCGACATGGTCGGCATGACGAGGTCCAGCAACACCACGTCGGCGCCACCGCCCTTGGTCAGCCGGTCGATGGCCTCGCCGCCGCTTTCGGCGTGCACGACCTGATAGCCCTCGCGGTCCAGCACGGCCTGCACAAGGCGGCGCTGCGCCGGATCGTCATCGACCACCAGAACGGTCTTGGCCATGGAAAGGACACCCCATCATCGGCCGGTCCCCAAGCAGGGGACTGGCTCGTTTCGGGACGGTTCTAGGCCCGACGCGGTGAAGATCGGGTGAGAGGGCGTGGTGTGCGGGGTGTTAACCGCCGAACAGGCCACCCATGCCGGGGAAGACCACGCACTCCGGATTCGCCGGCTCAAACCGTCCGGCGACCTGGCTTCCGGCCATCAGGTCGGGCCAGGGCGAGGGAACCGTACGGATCAGGTCGCGGCGGATGGCGTCCTGCGGCGTGATGCGGTCCTCGCCGTCGCACCGCCGGGTCCGCCATTCGCCCTGGGCGGCCCAGCCCTCCTCGGTGCGGGCAAACAGGGTGATCTCGTACTGCCGCGCCAGAAGCACCTCGTTCTGGCCGTCGCCGTTCAGGTCGCGCAAGGCGGCCAGACAGTCATTGCTCGCCCGACAGGTCGAACGAGGATCGGTATCGCCGACCTCGACAATGAATCCCTCGGGCAGTCGCGCGCCTCGCGGCCAGACCGAGATCACGGGCGTCACATCCTGCGGCTCGATCGGGGTCGTCAGCTCCGCCAGGTACTCTGCGGCCTGGGCTTCGCTGGCCCGCCGGGCGACCTCCGGATCGTCGGACCCGGTCAGCTGGTCCAGGGCGGCCCGCCCCGCCTTGCCGCTGTCAAAGGCCAGGAAGCCATAGTCGAATGCCGCCGCCGATACGGCACCCCGCTCCAGCCGCGCGGTCTGGTCGGCGACCGACAGCCGCGCAGGATCGGCCACCGGTGTGAACAGGGCCAGAATCGTGACGACGGCCAGAACGGCTGCGACGACATTGGTCCGCTCCAGCGGCGCCATCCAGTCACCGGACCGCAGCCACAGCGTCCTGAGCGCCGCATAGGCGTACCCGGCCGCATAGACGACGCCGACGACGATGCACGCGGCGGCGATGATCCGGTCCGGCGTCAGGCCGTGCTGACCGATGCGCAGCGCCAGTCCCCAAAGGGCCACGCCCAGCAGGGGCACCAGCAGGACTGAGGCGACCCGGACCGCGATCCTCAGGACCGCCGGCGGCAGGTTGTCTTCGCGCCCGTCCTGATAGGCGGCGTTGATCAGGATGATCATCCCCCCGGCCGTCGCCAGCAGAAGCGCCGTGGCCGATCCGGTCCCCCAAAGGCTCTCGACACCGGTGAAGGGCAGGGCGAACAGGAAGCCCCCGACCAGCAGGGTCAGGACCAGCAGCAACCAGGACAACAGCATCAGGGCGATGGTGCGCACGCCCCGGATCAATCCCTCGCGCACATCGGTCAGATGCACCGCCGTCGCGAACGTCAGGCCCGTCAGCGGCAGGAAGACCCACGGCTTGACCAGCAGGTCGCCCAGGAAGGACAGGCCGATGACATTGAACAGGGCAGCCCCGAGGCCCAGCAGGCCCCAGAACACGCCGGTGAACGCCACCGACGCCGCCAGCTGAACCCCCGCCATCCAAGCGGTGTCGAAATAGGCTGGGTAGGGTGCGAGAAGCCGCCGCTCCCGGTCGGCGGGCACGATCAGGTGGTGGGCGATGAACAGGGCCGCCGCCGAGAACAGGAACATCTGGGGCGTGGGCTGGGCCGATGCACCCGATTGACGCACCACGTCGTGCCAGGCGAGCAGGGCCAGGGTCGCGGCTGCGATCGCACCCCAGATCGCAAGCGTCAGCGGCCTCAACCGCCCGACCGAGGCCAGCATCAGGGGCGGCAGAAACAGGGTCGCCAGCACCATCATGGCAAAGGCGGCCGGATGGCTTTCAGACCAGGACGGCTCGCCCTCGGTCGCCCGGAACAGCAGATACAGCGCCAGACCCTGCGCCAGGCCGATCGCCAGCCGGATCAGGACGGCCATGCGGCCCGTCTGACCCCCCAGCCCTGCGCGCCCGCCTGCGTCCACTGCTTCCGACATGTTCAGATTCCACCCCGCTTTACGGGAGCATTCTGGACCCGGCGCTGGCACCGAGGAAAGCGGTCAGTTCCTGACCGCCCGGGCCAGATAGCATCCGCGGGCAGAAAAATGGATGTGCACCTGCACGACCCCTGGATGGGCGAACCAGTGCGCCAGTCGCCCGTCCAGCCCGGTCCCCTCGATCACCTCACCCTCGCCCTCGATCATCATGTTGCGGCGATCGTAGACGCGCAGCGACAGTGGGCGGCGGCGCAGCATCTCCGGAGCCGGACCGTCAACGGGGTCCGCCTCGACAGCGGCCTCCCGCACGAAGATCGGTCCGCTGGCGCGATAGGGCGAAGTCGGATCCGTCAGATGCGCGTGGTTTACGAGGATCAGACGCTCTCCGGCGTCGGCGTCTGTCAGGCTCACCCGGCAGGGTGCTCTGCCGGGCTGATCGGCGACCCAGCGCCGCGCGCCCACGTCGGCCAGTTCGGCGTCCGACATCGCGAACAGCGGCGTAAAGGGTTCAATCGGAAGGGCTTCGATCCGGTAGGTCATGGTCGTCTCCTTGAGGACGCAACCACCATGCCCGGGCCCCTGATCTGCGTCTGGCGACTTTCGGACGTTGCGCCGCGCCTCGCCCATCCCCACAAAGCCTTCCATGAACGCCCCATTCAAAGCGCCCGTCTCCGAACCCCCGCTGTGGGACCTGTCCGATCTTTATGCCTCGCGTGACGACGCCCGCGTCGCTGCCGATCTGGAGGCCGCCCGCGCCGCCGTGGCTGAGCTGAACGGCCTTCAGGGCCGCATGATCGCCGAGCGCGCCGATGCGACGGCGCTGGGCGCAACGCTGGACCGCGCCGTCACCCTTTACGAGCAGGCGTCCGAAAAACTCGGCGCGCTGGGGGCCTATGCCTTCCTCGCCGCCTCGACGGACCGTAGCGACGCGGCAGCCCAAGGCTTCGAGGCGGACCTGAGGGAAAAGATCACGGCGGTGGCCACCCCGACCGTCTGGCTGACGCTGGAGATCAATCAGCTGGACGAGGCTGAACTGGAAGCCGCGCTCTCCGCCGGGTCGGGCGCGGCCCGCTGGCGTCCCTGGCTGCGTCGCGTCCGGGCGATGAAGCCGCACGAACTCTCCCAGGAGCTGGAAACCTTCGTCGCCGAGCGCATGCCGATCGCCGCCCAGTGGCCGCGTCTGTTCGACGAGACCCTGGCGGCCATGAAGGTCAAGGCGGGCAAGGATGAGCTGACCCTGTCGGAGGCACTCAACCAGTTGTCCGATCCCAAGGAGGCGCGGCGCAAGTCCGCCGCCGAGGGCTTGAACACCGCCCTGGCCGCCCGCGTGCCCACGCTCGCCCTCGTTCTCAACACCGTCGCCGCCGACAAGGCGATGGAGGACCGCTGGCGCGGCTTCAAGCGTCCCGCCGACAGCCGCCACCTGGCCAATGAGGTCGACGGCGAGGCGGTCGACGCCATGGCCGACGCGGTCGCCGCCGCCTATCCGCGCCTGTCGCACCGCTACTATGCGCTGAAGGCCAAGGTGCTGGGCAAGGCGAAGCTGGATCAGTGGGATCGCAACGCGCCGCTGGAGACTACCGCGCCGCGCGCCTTCGACTGGGGCCAGGGCCGCGATCTGGTTCTGGAGAGCTTCTCTGACCTTGGGGCCGAGTTCGCCGACCGGGCGGGCCGGTTCTTCGACAAGCCGTGGATCGACGGGCGCGCCCGGCCGGGCAAGCAGTCCGGTGCCTACGCTCACCCGGTGACAGCGGATCGTCACCCCTATGTGTTCCTGAACTGGATGGGCGAGCGCCGCGATGTCCTGACGCTCGCGCACGAGCTGGGTCACGGGGTGCACCAGACCCTCGCCGCCGAGAAGGGCACATTGCTCGCCGACACGCCGCTGACGCTGGCAGAGACCGCCTCGATCTTCGCCGAGGGGCTGACCTTCGACCGGCTGCTGGCGACGGCACCGAAGGCCGAGCAGCGCGGCCTGCTCGCCGGGCGCATCGAGGACGGGCTGAACACCGTGGTGCGCCAGATCGCGTTTCACCGCTTCGAGACCCGTTTCCACGACGAGCGCGCCAGGGGCGAGGTCTCGGCCGACCGTCTGGGCGAGCTGTTCCTGGAGGAAATGGGCGCCTCGCTCGGCTCTGCCGTCACGCTCAACCCGGGCTATGAGGCCTGGTGGAGCTATGTCAGCCACTTCGTCCACGCGCCCTTCTACGTCTACGCCTATGCCTTCGGCGATCTGCTGGTCGCGGCCCTGATGGAGACCCGCGCCAAGGACCCGGCAGGCTTCACCCCGCTGTATCGCGACCTGCTCGCGGCGGGCGGGATCCTGACCTATGCGGAGGCGCTGAAGCCGTTCGGGCTTGATCCGCGCGACCCGGCCTTCTGGACCATCGGCACGCGGCGGCTGGAGCGGCTGATCGACCAGTTCGAGACCCTGGTCTGAGATCACGCCGTTGACGGGGTGCCGGGCGCGGGCCAGCGTCCGGCCATGCGCAAGATAGCCCTGATCCTCGCCGCGACGCTGATCGCTTCTCCCGCCTTCGCCCAGACGTTCGAAGGGCCGCCGGAAATCCGGTCGATGGCGGCGGGATACAAGGCCCTGATGGTTTGCGGGGCGGTGTTCAATGCTCGAGAGGCCGGGGCCGAACGCAGTCCCGACAGCGTCGAGGCGTTCGAGCTGAATGGCATTTACCCGGAGCTGGACAGCGTGATCCACGGGCTGCGCGCCGACGTCGGCGAAAGCGCGGTTCGAGTCCGCTGGGCCACGAACATGCCGGACCGTT
>JADCBH010000007.1 GCA_020253595.1 Brevundimonas sp. | reverse complement strand
CTGGTGCACGCCGCGCTGAAGAACGTGCTGGGGGCGCACGTCGCCCAGAAGGGCCAGTTGGTCGACGCCGAGCGCATGCGCTTCGACTTCAGCCACAACGCCCCCGTGACCGAGGACGAGCTGGCCCGCATCGAGGCCGAGGTGAACGCGATCATCCGCCAGAACATTCCGGCGGAAACCCAGCTGATGGCCCCGCAGGCCGCGATCGAGGCCGGTGCCGTCGCCCTGTTCGGCGAGAAGTACGGCGACGAGGTCCGTGTCCTGACGCTCGGCAAGTCGCTGGTCGACGACAAGGCCTATTCGGTCGAACTGTGCGGCGGCACCCACGTCGCCCGCACAGGAGACATCGCCCTGTTCAAGATCGTGTCCGAGACCGGCATCGCCGCCGGCGTCCGCCGCGTCGAGGCCCTGACCGGAGAGGCCGCGCGGCTGTATCTGGAAGGCCAGGCCGGGGTGGCCAGGAAGCTTGCACAGGGCTTCAAGGTCCAGCCCGCCGACGTCCCCGCCCGCGTGGATGCCCTGTCGACCAACGTCCGCAGCCTGGAGAAGCAGGTCGCCGACCTGAAGAAGCAGCTGGCGCTCGGCGGCGGCTCGGGCGGCAACGCCGCCCCGGAGGAGATCGGCGGCGTCAAGCTGATCGCCCGGGTGCTGGACGGCGTCGACGGCAAGGGCCTGCGCGGCGTGGCCGAGGAGTTCCGGACCCAGGTCGGTTCGGGCGTCGTCGCCCTCGTCGGTGTGTCCGACGGCAAGGCTGCCGTCACCGTGGCCGTGACCAGCGACATGACCGGCAAGGTCAATGCCGCCGACCTGGCCCGCGCCGCCGTTCTGGCGATGGGCGGACAGGGGGCGGGCGGCAAGCCGGACTTCGCACAGGGCGGTGCCCCGGACGGATCGAAGGCCGAGGCGGGCTTGCAAGCCATCCGGGACGCGCTGGCTGGATAGGTCGGTTCCTTCTCCCCTTGCGGGAGAAGGTGGCCGAGCGCAGCGAGATCGGATGAGGGGTGAAAGGCGACTACTCCGACGAGTGGCCGCCTTGCGTCCTCTTGCCAACGCCTGTTTTTCACCCCTCATCCGTCAGCCTTCGGCTGCCACCTTCTCCCGCAAGGGGAGAAGGGATCCGCAGGCATTGACGCAAGACTCAGCTTCAGTCCCCATGCGGCCCTCGCTCAATGGGGGCCCCATGCACCGTCTCGCCTTCGCCGGCCTCGCCGCCGCGCTTCTTTGTTCGACCGCTCCTGCGGCCCTGGCCCAGTCCGCGACCGAGGCGGCCCAGCCCGCCGCCCATGCCGAGCTGGCAGCACTGCTGACCGACTACGAGGCCTATCTGAAGGCGCGCGATCCGATCAGCGCGGGACAGGAAGGTGACATCGCGGCCAAGGGGCGCCTGCCCGACATCTCTCGCGAGGCCGAGCTGGCGCGCCAACCCGTGCTGGAAGCGTTTCGCGTCCGCGCCCTGGCGATCGCGACCGACAGCCTGTCGTCCGACGACCGCCTGAACCGTGACTTCCTGATCCTCGATCTGGACCGGTCCATCGAGGCGATCCGCCATGATTCGGGCCGCCTCGCCTTCGATTCCGAGGGAGGGCCGGGCCAGTCCGCCAGCTACATCGCCTCGGTCACGCGCATCACGACCGCGGCCGATGCCCAGGCCTGGCTGTCGCGACTTGCGGCTTTCCCTGCCTACTACGACGCCGCCCTCGCCAATGCCCGTCGGGGGCTGGAGACCGGCTTCACACAGCCGACCTCGGTGGTCGAAAGCTTCCTCGTCTCCCTGCGCAACGAGGTGGCCTTCACCCAGGAGAACGACCCCCTGCTGAAACCGACAGAGACGCGGCCGTCGTCGATTTCGGAAAGCGACTGGGAGCGGATGCAGGTCGCCGCCTGGGCCATCGTCAATAGCGAGATCGCTCCGCGCCGCCAGCAGTGGCTGCAATTCATCGAGACCGAATACCTGCCCGCTGCCCGTCCAGAGGTCGGCATCGGCTCGCGGCCCGGCGGGCGCGACTTCTATGCCTTCGAGGCGCGCCGCTACACCACCACCGACCTGACGCCCGACCAGATCCACCAGATCGGTCTGGACGAGGTCGCCCGCATCCGGGCCCGCATGGACACCGCGATGCGCGCCGCCGGATGGACCGGCGACTTCGCGGGCTTCCTGAACCACCTGCGGACCGAGCCGCGCTTCTATGCGACCTCGCGCGAGGAGTTGCTGGAAAAAGCGTCAGAGATGGCCAAGCGCGCGGACGGGGGCATGCCGGCCCTGTTCCGCACCCTGCCGCGCCTGACCTACAATGTTCGCCCTGTGCCAGAGGCCATCGAGGCGACCTACACCACCGGCCGCTACAACGGCGGCTCGCTCGCCGACGGGGTGCCCGGCGGCTACATCGTCAACACCGGCCGGCTGGACCAGCGGCCGCTCTATGAGCTCCCGGCCCTGACCCTGCACGAGGCGGTTCCCGGGCATCACCTGCAGATCGCCCTGCAGCAGGAGGCGGCCCAGGGCCCCTATTTCCGCCGCACCGTCGATGTCACCGCCTTCACCGAGGGCTGGGGCTTGTACGCGGAGTTCCTGGGCGAGGAGATGGGATTCTATCGCACGCCGGAGGAACGCTTCGGCCGCCTGTCCTACGAGATGTGGCGGGCGTGTCGTCTGGTGGCCGATACCGGCATGCACTGGATGGGCTGGACGGTGGATCAGGCGCGTCGCTGCTTCGCCGAGAACTCCGCGCTCGCCCCGCACAACATCGAGACCGAGCTGCAGCGCTACGTCGGCTGGCCGGGCCAGGCCCTGGCCTACAAGATCGGCGAGATCCGTCTGCGGGCCATTCGCACCCGGGCGGAACAGGCGCTGGGCGACCGATTCAACGTGCGGGACTTCCACGATGCCCTGCTGGTCGACGGCCCGCTTCCGCTCGGCCTGCTGGACCAGCGCATGGAGGCGTGGGTGGCGGCTCAGTAGTCGTCTGTCTCCTCCCCATGCTTCGCATGGGGAGGTGGCTCCGGAGCGAAGCGACGGAGACGGAGGGGTTTTGGCCGCAAGCGGCCCCCTCCGCCTGCTCGCAAGGGCTCGCATCCACCTCCCCGGCACCCAAGCGGGCGACAGGTAGGAGACTAGGTCTCCGGCAACTCGACGCCCGCCAGCTTCCAGCCGAACAGACCATCGCGCCTGAGCAACAGCTTCAGCGGCTCCCCGGGCCGGTCCGGATCGGTGAGGGTGAGCACGAAGGTGTTCAGGTCGCGATAGGCATAGCCCTGACGGATGTCGCTCTGCTCCGATGCGGGTTCTTCCGGCGTGACCGCATCCGTCGGATCCGGGGCCTTGGCCGTCTCCACCATGGCCGCCACGGCCTGGGGCGTGACCAGCATGTCCACGGCCCCGTCGATCAGCATGGGCCCGAACAGCATGCCCAGACCGGCCAGGGCACTGTCGTCGGTCCGCTCGTCCTCACGCATTTCGGCCATCAGGCGGCCGGTCAGCTGTTCCTTGGCGCTTTCGCGAAAGGCCGGGAAGTCGACCAGCCGCTCCAGCGCCGCCTCGTCGCCGGTCTCGGCGGCCCGCACCAGGGCGCGGACCGTCAGGATCGGCATGGCCAGATAGGCGGCCGCCACCGCGACGACCGACAGGAGCAGAAGGCCGCGAACCCAGCCCTTCATTTCGTCACTCCACTCACAGGGGCCCGCGGCGGCGCGGCGGGCGTCGCGCCATCCGGCAGGCCGATGTGGACCAGCTTCCATTCGAACGGCCCGCGCCGCTCGAAGGTGAAGATCGTCTCCGATCCGCCCTCGTCTGTCACGGCCAGACGCGCGACGTTGATGCCCCAGTACTTCGGACTGGGCATGGGCGCAGGCTCACTGTCCTCGGGCATCGTCGCGGCCGACTGGACGATGGCGTAGCGCCCCTGTCCGCGCATCAGGCCGTCCAGGGCATCGGGCGTCAGAAAGGCGTCCGGATCGGGCCCGACCACTGGCGCGACCGCCTCGAACTGTCGCCGTACCGCGCCGATGGGGTCTTCCATGAAGGAGGGCGCGGGCGTCAGGGCCTCGGCCCGCCCCGACAGCTGGGGCCGCAGCGAGGTCCGAACCGCGCCATAGTCGATCAACCTCTGCAGCCCCGCCACATCATCGGCCTGGGCCGCCGAGCGGATGCCTAAGAAGGCGACGGCGGGTGCGAGGAAGAAGCTGGCGACGGCACCCACGAGCGCCAGAAGCAGCAGATTGCCGATGATCCGTTTCACGCGGTGGTCTCCCCTCCTCCGGTGCGACCTGCATCATGCACGGACCGGAGCAGGGCTCAAACGAAACCCCGCCGGAGAAGCTCCGGCGGGGTCCAAAAGTTTCGATCGACGTTCGATCAGCCGACGTTGGGCAGTTCCTTCCTCAGGTTCTCTGCCACCTTGTCGAGGAAGCCTTCCGTCGACAGCCAGCTCTGCTGATCGCCGACGAGCAGCGCCAGATCCTTGGTCATGTGACCGGCCTCGACGGTCTCGACCACGACCCGCTCCAGGGTGTCGGCGAAAACGTCCAGCTCGGTGTTGCCGTCCAGCTTGGCGCGGTGCTTGAAGCCGCGCGTCCAGGCGAAGATCGAGGCGATGGAGTTGGTCGAGGTGGCCTCGCCCTTCTGGTGCTGGCGATAGTGGCGGGTCACGGTGCCGTGGGCGGCCTCGGTCTCCAGCACCTTGCCGTCCGGCGTCATCAGGACCGAGGTCATCAGGCCCAGCGAGCCAAACCCTTGAGCCACCACGTCGGACTGCACGTCGCCGTCGTAGTTCTTGCACGCCCAGACGAAGCCGCCCGACCACTTGATGGCCGCGGCCACCATGTCGTCGATCAGGCGGTGCTCATAGGTCAGGCCCGCCGCCTTGAACTGGTCGGCGTATTCGGCATCGAACACCTCCTGGAAGATATCCTTGAAGCGGCCGTCATAGGCTTTCAGGATCGTGTTCTTGGTCGACAGATAGACCGGATAGCGGCGCGCCAGGCCGTAGCCGAACGAGGCGCGGGCAAAATCGCGGATCGAATCATCGAGGTTGTACATGCCCATGGCGACGCCAGCCGACGGGGCCTTGAACACCTCGTGCTCGATCACCTGGCCGTCGTCGCCGACGAACTTGATGGTCAGGGTGCCGGGGCCCGGCATCAGGAAGTCGGTGGCCTTGTACTGGTCGCCGAAGGCATGACGGCCGACGACGATCGGCTGGGTCCAGCCGGGCACCAGGCGCGGCACATTCCGGCAGATGATCGGTTCGCGGAAGACGACGCCGCCCAGGATGTTGCGGATGGTGCCGTTCGGCGACTTCCACATCTTCTTGAGGCCGAACTCCTTCACCCGGGCCTCGTCCGGGGTGATGGTGGCGCACTTCACGCCGACGCCGTGCTTCTGGATGGCGTGGGCCGCGTCGATCGTCACCTGGTCGTCGGTGGCGTCGCGGTGCTCCATGCCCAGGTCGTAGTAGTCGAGCTCCAGGTCCAGGAACGGGAAGACCAGCTTGTCCTTGATCATCTGCCAGATGATCCGGGTCATCTCGTCGCCGTCGATGTCCACGATGGGGTTGGCGACCTTGATCTTGGCCATGCGGCTTTCGTCCTGTTCAGCAATGCTCGGGAAGTGGCGGGGGTATAGCGAGCGCACGCGCGGGAGGCAAAGGGTCGCGGGACCTCAACGGCTGACGGACGACAGGATCACGCTGCTCAACATCAGGCGTCAGCGTATCCTTGCCCCGACCCGGGTCAGGCGAAGGCCGCCCGGACCCGACGATCCAATACCGTCAACGGCATGCGTCCGCCGTCCAGAACTGCCGAATGGAACCGCTTGAGGTCGAAGCCGGGACGGCTGCGCATCTCTTCGCGCAATGACGTGATCGCGATCTCGCCCATCTTGTAGGAGCAGGCCTGTCCGGGGGCGGAGCAGTAGCGGTCGATCTCGGGCTCGTTCGGATCGCCGACGTTCTCGGCCATGTAGCGGATCGCCTGTTCGCGGCTCCAGCCTTTGGCGTGCAGGCCGGTGTCGACCACCAGGCGGCACGCCCGGAACAGGAAGCTCTCCAGATAGCCGATCCGCCCGAACGGATCGTCGGCATAGAAGCCCATCTCGTCGGCCAGACGCTCGGCATACAGGGCCCAACCCTCGCCATAGGCCGAAAAGCCGACCGTCTTTCGGTACAGCGGCAGATCGCCGGACTGAAGCGCCAGCGCGCCCTCAAACAGATGCCCCGGCGCCGCCTCGTGATAGGTCAGGGTCTTCAGCGTCCAGCGCGGCCAGTCCGCCGTGTCCTTCAGGTTGATGAAGTAGATGCCGGGCCGCGATCCATCCAGGCTGCCACCCTGGGCATAACCACCGGGGGCCCCCGCCTCGATCGCCGGCGGCACGCGCTGAACCAGGAACTCGCTGGTGGGCACCCGGGCGAAGACCTCTGGCATGCGGTCGCGGATGCGGTTCATCTCCAGATTGACGAACGCCAGCAGTCCGGCGCGGCCTTCATCCGTGTTCGGCCAGACGAAGCGCGGTTCGACCCGCAACGCGGCCATCCGTTCCGCGACCGAGCCCTGGCTGTAGCCCTCGGCCTTGAGCAGGGCGTCGGCCTGGCTCTGGATCTCGGCGACCTGCTCGAGCCCCAGCCGGTGGATCTCGTCAGCGGTGGAGGCGGTCGTCGTATAGGCCTTCAGGTTCAGGGCGTAGTAGGCCGGGCCGTCGGGCAGGCGGCCGATCCCGGCGTCGCGGGTCGCCACCGCCCGCTGACGGCGCATCTCATCGATCTGGCGATCCAGCGCCTGACGCACCGGACCGTCGACGAGAGCTATGGCCTGCGCCACGTGATCGCCGGTCAGCCCGGCCTCACCCATGCGACGCGCCAGACTGCGCACCATGGCCTGATCCGCGCCCGGCTGGTCACGCAGCGCGGTCAGTTGCTGGATGGTCTTGTCGAGTATGAAGTCCGGCGCGACGACGCCCAGACCCGCGTGGTGACGGCTCCGTTCGGTGTCTCCGTCCAATGCCGCCGGGAACTGGCTCAGTCGTTCAATGAAGGCGTCGGCATCCGAAGCCGTCCGGACCGGATGGGTCGTGTCCAGATAGCTCGGGACGGTGACATAGGAGCCGTTGATCTGGCTGACGACGTAGGGCGTGCGCCGCCAGCTGTCGGCGGTGTGCCAGGCGAACTGCGCCGCCTCCGCCGCCACCTCGCGCTGGAACCGCAGGATGTCGTAGCTGAGCCTTGCCTCGGCCGAGAGGGCGTCGGCATTGATGGTCGACAGTTCCGCGAGGCGCAGCCTGGCACGCCGCCGATCGACCTCGGCCCCCGCCAGCGAGCGGTCATCCAGCCTGGCCCGTAGCCCTGCACGATCACCAACGTCGAGGCCCAGCGACGTCGCCCCCTGGGGCCCCTTGTCGAGATCCTCCTCGAACTGGCGCGACAGCAGGGAGTCCAGACGGACGTCCTCGGTGACCTGCGCGAAGGACGCATGCGGCAGGGCGGCGAGGCCCGCCCCGGCGGCGGCCGAGGCGAGCAGGCGGCGACGATCGATCATGGCTGTTCCTCCGTCCGGATCAGGCGGCCTGCGCCGCCGTCCATTCCGTCATCACCCGCTCCAGCACCGTCAGCGGCACGCCGCCGGTGTTCATGCCCGCGTCGTGGAAGGCGCGGATGTCGAAGCGGTCGCCCAGCGCCGCCTGGGCATTGGCGCGCAGCTCGACCCACTTGGTGTGGCCCAGCTTGTAGGAGCAGGCCTGACCCGGCCAGACGCAGTAGCGCTCGATCTCGGTCGTCACCGCGCTCTCGGCGTCACCCAGCGCATCGACCATGAAGCGGATGGCCTGCTCGCGGCTCCAGCGCTTGGCGTGCATGCCGCTGTCGACCACCAGACGGGTCGCGCGGAACATGAGGGACTGCAGATAGCCGATCTGTCCGATGGGATCGTTCTCGTACATGCCGATCTCGTCGGCCAGCTGTTCGGCATAGAGCGCCCAACCCTCCGAATAGGCCGAAAAGCCCAGCACCTTCATCAAGAGCGGCACATTCGTCCGCTCCTGGGCGAGCGCGATCTGGTGGTGATGGCCCGGCACCGCCTCATGATAGGTCAGGGTCGGAAGCTGGAACTTGGGCCACTCCGCCGTGTCGCGCAGGTTGATGTAGTAGGCGCCCGGCCGCGACCCATCCAGCGACGGGGCATTGTAGTAGCCGCCCGGCGCTCCCGCCTCGATGGCCACGGGGACCCGCCGGATCTCGCAGCCCGACTGAGGCAGCCGTCCGAAGTATTGCGGCATGCGCCGACGCACTTCTTCGGTCTGGGTGTTGAGGTCGCGCAGCAGCTGCTCCTTGGCCTCGTCGGTGTTCGGATACAGGTACTGGGGGTCGTCCCCGAGCGCGGCGATGCGCGCGCCCACCGACCCCTGGGTCAGGCCCTGCGCCCTCAGAAGGACGTCGGCCCGCGCCGACAGTTCCGCCAGCTGCTCCATGCCGATCTCATGGATCTCGTCGCCCGAGAGATTGGTCGTGGTGTAGCTCTGGATGCCATAGCGATAGAAGGCTTCCCCGTTCGGCAGACGCCAGACGCCAGCGTCGTGCGTCGCCCCGGCCTGGACAGCCCGGAGCGCGTCGGCCTGACGGCTGAGCGCCGGAAAGACCGCGTCGTTGACGATGGCCTCGGCGCGCGATCCCCACTCGCCGGGGATCGACTTCTCGCCTGTGCGGCGCACCACCGACTGGACCAGCGTCGTTCCCGTCGCTCCGTTGGCCATCAGGGTCTGCATCTGCGCCAGGGTCTTGGCGATCACGAAGTCGGGCGGCACCGCCCCGGCCGCGAAATCCAGCCCCATCCGCTCGGTTTCCTGATCCAGCGCCGTGGCGAAGGCCGACACCCGGCTCAGATAGGCCTCGGCGTCCTCGGCCGTGTCGATCGAATGGACGCTGTCCAGGAAGTCCGGCACCGACTGATAGGCCCCGGTCAGCTGGCTGACCGTGTAGGGCGAGGGTCCGAACCCGCCGCCGCCATAGGGGAAGTCATAGCCGCTGACGGCGGTGTCGCCGAAGTACTCGAGCGAATCGTACCAGACCGCCTCCTCGGCGTTCAGCCCGGCGCGGTCGACGGCCTTAAGCTCCGTCATTTGCCCACGGAAGGTCTCGCGGTCGGCCAGGACCTTGGCCTGGGAACGATCATCCAGCCGCGCCTTCATCGGGGCGTTCGGCCCGCGGTCGAAGCCCAGCTGGGTCAGGAGCTCGGGCGAGGTCATCAGGGTCTCGGCGACGATCTTGTCCATCACCGCCCGCAACTGGGCCCCGGCCCCGGCCTGTGCGGGCCCGGCGATCGCCTGCCCGGCGGCGGCGAGACCGGCGCCTGCGGCGGCGGTCAGAAGAAGGCGGCGGCGATCGATCATGGCGGGTCTCCGAAAACAGGTCGGCCGCATTGGCCACCAACTCCGGTCCCGGAGCAAGACGGCAATCACCGTCGCCGCATGTCGCAGCGATGCGAAGGGCGCGTGAGGCCGCCTCATTCCGATTTCAGACTGTTCAGACGATTCAGACTCGTTTTGTCGGCTCCCGCGCGGGCCATCTTTCCCCGTGACCGAGCCGGGCCTAAGAGACCGCCCATGAACGCCCATGTCGCTCCGCCTCTTGTCCCGCTGGCCCTGACGCAGGATTGGGACGCGCTCGATCACGGCAAGTTCGCCGATGAGCCGACCCTGGTGCGGGGCCTTCTGGCCTCCATGCCGCTGGACGCCGTCGCCCGCCCCGGCGTGGTCGCCGAGGCCGTCGCCCTGGTCGAGCACGCCCGCGCCAGCCAGAAGAAGCAGGGCGTGGTCGAAAGCTTCCTTCAGGAGTTCTCGCTCGGCACCCGCGAGGGCCTGGCGCTGATGTGCCTGGCTGAGGCCCTGCTGCGTACGCCCGACGAAGAGACACGCGACAGGCTGATCGCCGAGAAGATCGGTTCGGCGGACTGGGCGTCGCATCTGGGGCAGTCCGACAGTCTGTTCGTCAATGCCTCGACCTGGGGCCTGATGCTGACGGGCAAGCTGGTCGACGCCGACGATCAGGCCAAGTCCGACCTGCCGGGCTTCCTCAAGCGCATCGCCGGTCGCCTGGGCGAGCCCGTCATCCGCCAGGCCGTGGCCACGGCGGTCAAGATCATGGGCGAGCAGTTCGTCGTCGGCCGCACCATTGAGGCGGCCCTGAAACGCGCCGACCGCGAGGGCTGGCTCTGTTCCTTCGACATGCTGGGCGAAGGGGCCCGCACCGACGCCGACGCCGTCCGATATGAGCGCATCTACGCCGACGCCATCACGGCCGTGGGAAAGACCGCGAAGGGCCAGGGACCCGAGGCCGGCCATGGCGTCTCGGTCAAGCTGTCGGCCCTGTCGCCCCGCTATGAGGCGACGCAGGAAGCCCGCGTCTGGACCGAGCTCTATCCCCGGGTTCTGCGGCTGGCGAAGATCGCGGCCGACGCCGACATCAACTTCACCATGGACGCGGAAGAGGCCGACCGCCTGGCCCTGTCGCTGAAGCTGCTGGACCGGCTGGCGCACGAGCCGTCGCTCGGCGACTGGAAAGGGCTGGGCCTCGCCGTTCAGGCCTATCAGAAGCGCGGGCCAGAGGTCATCGCCCGCGTCGCCGAACTGGCCCGCACGTCCGGCCGCCGCCTGATGGTGCGGCTGGTCAAGGGCGCCTACTGGGACACCGAGATCAAGCGCGCCCAGGTCTTCGGCCGCACCGACTATCCCGTCTTCACGACCAAGGCGGCGACGGACCTGAACTACCTCGTCTGCGCGCGGGCCATGATCGAGGCGGCCCCGCACCTCTATTCCCAGTTCGCCACCCACAACGCCCATTCGCTGGCCGCCGTCCACCGCATGGCCCGCGACAAGGGGGTCAAGATCGAGTTCCAGCGCCTGCACGGCATGGGCGAGGCCCTTTACGACGCGGCCTTCGAGACATTCGGCGCCGTCACCGTGCGCGCCTACGCCCCCGTCGGCGGGCACGAGGACCTGCTGCCCTATCTGGTGCGTCGCCTGCTGGAGAACGGGGCCAACTCCTCCTTCGTCCACGCCCTGCTGGACGAGCGGGTGCCCTCCTCCGCCGTCGCCGCCGACCCTATCGCCAGCGTCGAGGCCCACCCCGACCGGCACGCCAAGATCCCCACGCCCAAGGATATGTACATGGATCGCCAGAACTCGCTCGGCCGCGACTATTCCCAGAAGGCCGATCGTGAGCGCCATGCGGCGGCCTTGGCCAAGGTGGACGCCGAGAAGCTGACCAGCGGCCCCCTGATCGGCGGCAAGCTGCTCTCGGGAACCAACCCCCAGGCCGTGACCAATCCCTTCGACACGACCCGGGTGCTGGGTCATGTCTCCGAAGCTACGGAGGCCGATCTGGACGCCGCCGTGGAGGCCGCCGCGCGCGCCCAGGTGGCGTGGGATCGCAAGGGCGGCGGGGGTCGCGCGCCGATCCTGCGCGCCATGGCCGATGCACTGGAGGCGGAGCTGGATCGCCTCGTCGCCCTGCTCAGCCGCGAGGCCGGCAAGACGCTGAACGACGGCGTCGCCGAGGTGCGCGAGGCCGCCGACTTCTGCCGCTACTACGCCATGCTGGCCGAGCGCGACTTCGGCGGTCCCCAGCCGCTGAAGGGCCCGGTCGGAGAGATCAACCAGCTGGTCCTGCACGGCCGGGGCGTCTTCGCCTGCATTTCGCCGTGGAACTTCCCGCTCGCCATCTTCACAGGCCAGATCGCCGCCGCGCTTGCTGCCGGCAACGCGGTGCTCGCCAAGCCCGCCGAACAGACGCCCCTGATCGCGGCCGAAGCCGTGCGGCTCTACATCAAGGCGGGGCTCGATCCCGACCTGCTGGCGCTGGTCCCCGGTCGCGGCGAGACGGTGGGCGCGAAGCTGGTCGCCCATCCGGGCATCGACGGCGTCGCCTTCACCGGCGGCACGGATACGGCCACGGCCATCAACCGCGCGCTCGCCAACCGGCCCGGCCCGATCATCCCCTTCATCGCCGAGACGGGCGGGCTGAACGGCATGTTCGTGGACACCACGGCGCTGAAGGAACAGGTGATCGACGACGTCATCCTGTCGGCCTTCGGCTCGTCGGGTCAGCGCTGCTCGGCGCTGCGCCTGCTGTATGTGCCGCACGACGCCGCTGACGCCCTGATCGAGGGGCTGAAGGGCGCGCTGGCGGCCCAGGTTCTGGGCGACCCGTCTGATCCCTCCACCGACATCGGCCCGGTCATCGACGCCGACGCCAAGGCCATGCTGGAGGCCCATCTGAAGCGCCTGGAAGGCGACGCGAAGATCATCGCCCGCGCCCAGCTTCCTGCCGGGGCTGATAAGGGCCACCTCTTCGCCCCGACCATCGCCGAGGTGCCGACGCCGGATTACCTGGAGCGCGAGGTGTTCGGGCCGATCCTGCACGTCTGCCGCTATGAGCCCTCGAAGCTGAAGGAGACGGCGTCGAGGCTGGCCGCGCGCGGTTACGGCCTGACGCTGGGCGTCCACTCCCGGATCGAGGCCTTCGCCGAGGAGGTCGCGCGGCTGGTTCCGGCGGGCAATGTCTACATCAACCGCTCGATCATCGGCGCAGTCGTCGGCGTCCAGCCCTTCGGCGGCGAGGGCCTGTCCGGCACCGGGCCCAAGGCGGGCGGGCCTTACAGCCTGATCCGCTATGCGGCTGAAAAGGCCATCTCCAACAACATCTCCGCCCAGGGCGGCGACCCCGCCCTGCTCAATCTCTGACCCCGTCCGCGCAGGAGGCTCCAGGGCCGTCGTGACTGACCTCCGCGATCTCCTGCTCGCCAAGGCCGCAGAGCTCGGCTTCGACGTCTGCCGGTTCGCGTCGGCATCGGAGCCCTGGTCGGCGGGCGAACGCCTGCGCCGCTTTGTCGAGGCCGGCCGCCACGGCGAGATGGGCTGGATGGAGACGACGCTGGAGCGCCGGAGCCATCCCACCGCCATGTGGGAGGGGGCGAGGACCGCCATCGTGCTGGGCATGAACTACGGCCCCCCCGCCGACCCCCTGCCCGAAATGGACGACCGTTCGGCGGGCTACATCTCGGTCTATGCCCGGGGCGACGACTATCATGAGGTCATCAAGGGGCGGCTGAAGACGCTTGCGGGGCAGCTGGCCGCGCGTCTCGGCGCCGAGGTGAAGGTCTTCGTCGACACCGCCCCCCTGATGGAAAAGCCCCTAGCCCAGCGGGCGGGGCTGGGCTGGCAGGGCAAGCACACCAATCTGCTGAGCCGCGAGCACGGCAACTGGCTGTTCCTCGGCGTCATCCTGACGGCGGCCGAGATCGAAGCCGACCCGCCAGAGACCGAGCACTGCGGCACCTGCACGGCCTGCCTGGAGGTCTGCCCGACGCAGGCTTTCCCTGCGCCCTTCCAACTGGATGCCCGACGCTGCCTGTCCTACCTGACCATCGAACACGCCCGGCCCTGGCCGGTCGAGTTCCGGGTCGCGACCGGGACGCGCATCTATGGCTGCGACGACTGCCTGGCCGTCTGTCCCTGGAACAAGTTCGCTGAAGCGTCCCGCGAAGCCCGGCTGACCGCCCGCGACGCCCTGGTCTCACCGCGCCTCGCCGATCTCGTGGCTCTGGACGACGCGGCCTTCCGCGCCCTGTTCGCCAAAAGCCCGATCAAACGCATCGGCAGGGACCGGTTCGTGCGCAACGTTCTCTACGCGATAGGCAACAGCGGGGACCCAGCCCTGATCGACAGCGCGAAGGACCGGCTCGCCGACGCCTCTCCGCTGGTCCGGGGCGCGGCCGTTTGGGCGCTGTCACGGCTGATGGAGGTCGACGGGTTCGCCGCAATGCGGTCGCAGCACGAGCCGGTGGAATCAGACCCAGACGTCAAGTCGGAGTGGCAGTCCTAATCTCCCTCCCTTGAAGGTGAGGGAGAGTGCAAGGCTAGCCTGCCGCCACGCCCACGCCGCGCCCGCCGCCCGGCACCGGGGCGACATCCAGCAGCTTGATGCGGAACACCAACACGGAGTTCGGCGGGATGTCCGCCCCCTGCCCTTGTTCGCCATAACCCAGCGCCGGCGGGACGTAGAGGATCCACTCGTCACCGACCTTCATGCGCTGCAGCGCCTCGGTCCAGCCGGGCACGACCTGTTCGGCGGTAGTCACATACGGCTGACCCCGGGAGAAGGAGCTGTCAAAAACGGTGCCGTCGGTCAGGGACCCCTCGTAATCGACCCGCACCAGATCGTTGCGGTCCGGGCTAGCGGCCCCGGCAGGCGCAGACTGGACCACCTTGTACTGCAGACCGCTCTCGGTGGTCTGGACGCCCTCGGCCTTGGCGTTGGAGTCCATGAAGAAGGCGGCTGCCCGGGCATTGGCCTCAACATCGACAGCCGGACCACCCGCCCCGCAGGCCGCCAGACCCAGGGTCGCGACCGTCGCCATACTAGCCCATCCGAAGCGCATAGCCCTTGTCCTTCAATGCCTGTCCGATTTCGTCAGCGTGGGCGCTATCGCGCGTTTCGACCATGATGTCGAACTCCGCGCCCTTGGCCGGCACGTCCAGCGCCAGCCGGTTGTGGACGACGTCGATGATGTTGCCGCCCAGCCCGCCGATCACCGCCGCCATGGCCGACAGCATGCCCGGCCGGTCGTCGCCAAGGATGCGATAGACGATCAGCCGCCGCTCCCGCACCATCTCGCGGTTCAGCACCACCGCCAGCATGCGCGCATCGATGTTGCCGCCGCAAAGCACGATGCCGACCTTCCTGCCCTGGAACCGCTCCGGATAGCGCAGCAGGGCCGCGAGACCACCGGCCCCGGCGCCCTCGGCGACCGTCTTTTCCAGGGTGGCTAAGAAGGCCACGGCCTTTTCGAAGTCCGGCTCGTCACAGACCATGACGTCGTCGACCAGGGGATCGGCAAGGGCGAACGGGATGTCGCCGACGGCCTTGATGGCGATGCCCTCGGCGATGGTGGCCCCGCCGCATTTCGGCGTCTCGCCTCTGCGTCTCGCGGTGAAGGACGGATACATGGCCGCCTCGACGCCATAGATCTCGATGCCCGGCTTCATCGCCTTGGCGGCGATGGCGCAGCCCGCGATCAGGCCGCCGCCGCCGATCGGGATGATCAGGGCGTCCAGCTCCGGCGCATCCTCCAGGAACTCGATTGCGCAGACGCCCTGTCCGGTGACGATGCCCTCGTCGTCGAAGGCCGAGATGAAGACGAAGCCTTTCTCGTCCCTGAGCCTATGGGCCTCGGCGGTGGAGCCGGTGAAGTCGGCCCCCTCGATCACCACCGTCGCCCCATGGCTGCGGGTGCCGTCGATCTTGGTGAAGGGCGTGCCCTCGGGCATGACGATGGTGACGGGGATCCCGAGCCGACCACCGTGATAGGCGAGGGCCTGCGCGTGGTTGCCTGCACTGGCCGCCACGACGCCCCGCTCACGTTCCTCCGGCGTGAGCGACAGTAGCCGGTTCAGGGCGCCCCGCTCCTTGAAGCTGCCGGTGAAGTGCAGGTTGTCATACTTGACCCAGACCTCGGCGCCGGTCAGCTGGGACAGACGGCGCGACTGGCGCACGGGGGTGCGGTCGACCTGTCCCGCGATGCGCGCCTGTGCCGCCTGGATGTCGGAAAACACGACTGTCATGAGGGTCCTGTAGCCTTCCTCGCGGTCCGGTTCGCCTCGCGTCCGGCCGTCATCTGATCCGGCCTTGTGGCGCCCGCCACGACCGGTCGCAACCTTGACCTTACGCCCGCGTTGGGCGTCATGTGGGGTCGCCTGTGAAGCGAACCCGAGTATCCTTTCCAGAGAGCGTCATGTCTGTTCGTACCGCCCTTCTCTCCCTTACCGCTGTCGCCGCCCTGGCCGCCTGCGCGCCCACGCCGGGACCGGGCATGATCAGCGGCCCTGCCTCCTTTGTCCTTGCTGACTTTGAATGGTCTGCCCAGACCGGCGCTGCCGCCATCGAGGGCCGTATCGCTTTCCGTCTCGACGGCCAGGCCTTCGCCTGCACGGGCTCGGTCGGCCTGACACCGGACACCCCCTACACGCGCCAGCGCTTCCAGACGCTGTACGGCTCAACCGAAAGCGCCGCCCTGCCGGAGGCCGTGGTCCGCGCCCGCACCGTGGCGGATCCCAATGCCGACTACCGCTCCTTTGTCCGCTCGACGACCTGCCAGGATGGCCGCTTCCGGTTCGAGGATCTGCCGGACGGCGGCTGGTTCGTCATCGCCCCGGTCAGCGCGGGCGGCGACCGCACGGTCCTGATGCGCTATGTCCGTACGCGGCAGGGCACGACCGCGACCCTGACACTCTAGAGACCCAACCGCAGGCCCTGGCCCGCATCCTTCGAGGCGCCCACCATGAAAGCTGTCGCCGCCGCCCTGATCGCAACCGTCCTGATCGCCGCCCCGGCGGCCGCCCAGCAAGGGCGAGGATATGACCCGGCCGCCCAGGGCTCTCGAACCTGGTCCAGCCATGGCAGCGGGTGGGGCTACAACGGCCAGGCAGACCGACCGGGCGACTACCGGTGCGACGCTTACTGGGACCGGGGTCGTGACGATTGCGACGCCTCCTGGCGCGACCAGCGGCCGTATGTGCGTCAACACAGCTCCGGCCGGGGCCGTCATGGCCATTCCGGCGGTGGGTATGTCTATCAGCCCTACAATCAGGGGACCCAGTACTGGGGTGCCTATGGCCGCCCCGATCAGGTCTATCCCGGCCATGGCTATGGGGGACAGGTCGGCCATCCGGGGGCCGGCTGGCGTGACCCGAACCGCACCGCCTGGTGCGCGGCGACCTATCGCTCCTACGACCCGGTCAGCGGGTACTACCGCGCCTATTCAGGGCGTCTGGTGTTCTGCGGCTAGGCCGTAACGCCGGTCGTCCGATCACGGATTCGCGCCCTAACGCCGTTCGCCATCTTTCGGCCGCGCCCAACGCGCTTGTCGGGACTGTCCATTCGGACGGCCAGTCTCGGGGAGCGCGTTCATGTCCCAGCACAACATCGTCGGTTCGGAAGCCTTCAACCGCACGCCGCCGCTCATGATCCGCCAGGTGCGGACCGGAACCATGCGTCGGCGCAGAGCCCGGGCGGTACTGATCTTCGCGGCTGGCGCAGGGGCGACCGCTATCGGCGGCGTCATCGCCCTGGCCGCCATGATGGGACAGGGCCTGCCGGTCTAGGGCGTCAGGGCCGACGCTCGAAGATCGTCTCGAACCCGCCCCACATCATGCGCTTGCCGTCGAACGGCATGTCCAGGTTCTGCATGTCAGGGTCGTCCATCATGCGGGCCCAGGCGTCGTCGGCCGTCTTCTTGTCGGGCCAGACCAGCCAGGCCAGGACGACCACCTCGCCTTCCTCCTTCTTCACCGCCCGATTGAAGTCGGTGGTGTGCCCGTCCGGGATATCGACGCCCCAGCTTTCGTGGTGATGCAGGCAGCCGTTCCTGTGAAAGAAGGGCCAGGACGCTTCGGCGGAGCGGATGTAACGCTCCCTGTCCTCAGCCTTCACGGGGGTCAGGAAGCCGGTGATGTAGGTCATGTTCAATCCTCCCGGTCATGACCGTGGAGGAAGGCCGGGGCCGCCGCAAGGCCGCCCCGGCGATCGTCCGTCAGCGCGAGATGCGCAGGTTCTCGATGGCCCCGGCGATCCGGTCAAAGGCCGCGCCGATGCCGGACGCATTGTCGACCGGGAAGTAGTGGTCATTGCTGGAGGCACAGCGCCGCATCAGCGTCTGGGCCTGGCTGTCGACCTGCACCGCCACGGTGTAAACCTGAATGCCCGCATCCTTCATGTTGCCGCACAGGTCCTCGGTCCCGGGGGTGGCATGATCCATGCGGTTGTCCATCCGGCTCCGGCGCGTGTTGTCGTTGCCCGAGGTGATGCCCAGACGGTTCTGCCAGATGTAGCCCAGCCCGTTGTAGAAGCTGTCGTTGGGGCTGCTGTTGTCGCTCATGACGTTCGCGCCGTCGGTCATGATGATGATGATCTTCTGCAAGCGCTCGGAGTTGTAGGGCCGTCCGTCGCCAAAGGGCGCGTTCGGCGACAGGGTGTGCCAGCCCCACATCGCGCCCAACGGCACGTTGGTGTTGCCGGTGGCCACCATGTTGTTCACCGCGGTGCGCAGCGCCGCATAGTTGTCGGTCAGACGGATCAGCGGCTGAAGCGAGCAGCCCTTGTTGGGGCCGAAGCTGGTGCTCAGTGTGCCCTTGCGATGGGTCGTGGCGTACTTGTCAGCCTCGCGCAGACGGGCCCAGTAGGCGTTGGTCCGGGCCGTCGTTCCCGCCGATCCCGTCCCGAACGGCGTGCTGGAACTGCTGGTTCCGTAGGTGCTTGTCGGCGCGTCGTTCAGATAGTCGTTCTGGTCAGAGTTGGAGCCGTTCAGCCAAGACTGCCAGGTCGAGTCGTTGGGATAGTCGGTCCGATCCGGCTCGTCCGGCGCGAAATAGGGCACGAACATCGTCGCCTGATCCCCACTGGACGGTGCAGTGTCCCGGATATCGAAGGGCTGCGGACGCGCCTCGATACAGCCGCCCCAGGTCGTTCCGATATCCTCGAACAGGGTGAAGCGGCCCCTCGCCGTCTCGAACAGGCTGAAGGGATTGGTGGAGGCGTTGAAGGCCCCACCACCGGTGTGGGTCGTGGCGTTGGACATGTAGCTCGGGACCGTCGACGTGCCCCCGGTGGTCACGCGCACCGTCATGGAGAATGGCACCAGAGAAATCTTGATCGCATCCGCCTCGATTGACCGGCCGTCGGCGGCTTCCAGGCGATTGATCAGGTCGATGGCGGCCGCCTTGGTGTTGGTCAGCTTGGTCCCGGCCATCGAGCCGGTGTTGTCGATCACCAGCGCGACCTCGATCCGGTTGTTGGAGCGCAGCACCTCGGACCGGGCCCGAACCGGCAGCTCGTCATCCAGGACCGCGCCATAGGGCGGCAGGACAATGTTGGCGACCATGGTCTGGACGCTGACCGTCGCGGCGGCCTCGACCGCGCCGGTCTCGGGATTGAGGGCGAAGGTCGTCTCGCCTTCCAGAAGCGTGATGTCGCTGAACGGGGCGAGGTTGGCGCGCAGCGAGTTCAGGCCGACCTCGGTGATCCGGTCATCGTCCGTGAACTGGGACCGCGCAGCCGTCAGAGTCGCAGCGTCCAGGGCATCCTGGAGGTTCATCTTGACCGTCGAGGCGCGGCTGATGTCGGCGCCGCCGAGCGTGATCATGATGAGCAGCGGCAGGACGAGCGCGAAGATCACGGCGATGTTGCCGGCCGTATCCTGCCTGAAACGACGGCAGGTCGATGCGGTGCGGGCGATTCCGGCCCGGATGCGATCAGCGATGGTCATGGCGGCCCCGGCGGTCCTAGCTGCGGGCTCGACGGAGTCCGCAATCGACCCGAATTAGCAGGACGCGGTTAAGGGAAGGTCCACCGGCAAAGGTTAACCTGCGGCGTTGTCGGGCCGGCTGGTTTCAGCCGAGGACGCAGGTCGCCAGGCCCTCATTGCGGACCGTATTGGCCGCAGCCTGGATGCGGGAGGCGCGCCTGCGGACATAGGGACCGGGCGAGCCGGCATTGTAGCGGCGGGGACTGGGCAGGATGGCCGCCAGCCGCGCCGCCTCGCGCGACGACAGGTCCGACGCCGACTTGCCGAACCAGTGCTGGGCGGCGGCCTCGGCCCCATAGATGCCCGGCCCCATCTCGGCGACGTTCAGGTAGACCTCCATGATCCGCCGCTTGCCCCAGACGGTCTCGATCAGGACGGTATAGCCGGCCTCCAGCCCCTTTCGGACCCAATCGCGACCGGGCCAGAGGAAGACGTTCTTGGCTGTCTGCTGGCTGATGGTCGAACCCCCGCGCATGCGACGGCCCTGCTCATTGGCCTTCATGGCCTGTTCGATCGCCTCGAAGTCGAAGCCCGGGTGGCTACAGAACCGCGCGTCCTCGGCGGCGATGGCAGCGGCGACCAGACGCGGCGAGATCTCGTCCAGCGAGCGCCACCGGTAGTCGAGCCCCTGCCCGTCCAGCTTCTGCTGCATCATCAGCAGGGTCATGGGCGGGGGAACCACGGCATGGATCAGGACGCCGCCGATCGGCAGCAGGGCCAGGATCAGCAGCGCGATCAGGATCGATCGTGGCCGGCGACGCGGCGTGGGTTGCGATGGAGCGCCCTCATCCATGGGACAAGGCTAGGCCCGACGGCGCGGCCTCGCAACGGCCAAGCTTGTTACCCGACGCCATTGACGTCCCACAGGAACACGACCCCAAACAGCCCTGCCGCGACGGCCAGCAGGATAACGACGGCCAGACAGCCGAAGACCGCTCGCCGCCCCAGATCGCTGCCGTCGTCCATCATGCCGAATCCCCCGATCCAGTGACGAACCTATCGGGCGATGTCAGAGGCTGTCGATGACCACGTCGGCGACGCCCGCCTGACCGTCCTCATCGGCCCAGGCGACCCGGCCGGCGTCTGGGCTGAGCGCGAGCGCCGTGATCGGCGCGCCTTTTTCGGCCTTGATGAAATTCAGTCCCTGGGCAGCCGGGTCGGCCACCCAGACACGGCCGTCCGCCAGACCCGCCGCCAGCCGCCCGTGCGCTGTCCGAGCCGCGACGTGGGTGACCAGGGTGGTGTCGTCAAAGCCGATCTCGGACGCCTCACGGCCCATCGGCCCGTTGGCCCCGACGAAGGGCCAGAGCACCGCGCCCTGGGCCCCGGAGGTCGCCAACAGTTGGCCTTTGGACAGGAAAGCGAGGCTGCGGGTCTTGGAGGGGTAGCCGCCCATCCTCAGGTCCTTGGCGTCCTTCAGACGCCACCCGTGCAGCTGATTGTCCTGCATGGTGGTGATGACGAAGGCCCCGTCAGGCGAGAACACCACACCGGTGTGAGACCCGGCCCAGGCCAGCTTCGTGGGCTTCTGTTCGGCGATCCGGGCGTACCAGAGCCACGCCCCGCCGTAGGTCGAGGCGGCGACCCGACGCCCCTTGGGATCGAAGGCGACACCCGACACGGTCCGCTCGTGGGTGAAGTCGCGGCGAAAGCCCATGTCGGTCGCATCGATCACCGACACGGTCCGACCGGAAGAAAAGGCGATCAGCTTGGACTCCGCCGAGGCGTCGATGGAATCGATCCATCCCTTGGCGGTCGCCAGGACGCCCGCTTCGCCCTTGCGGCTCCAGATCACGCGGCCATCGTCACCGCCGGTGACAAGGCCCTGGCCCGACGGATGGACAACCGCACAGAGCACGGCCCCGTCATGAACAGCGTCGAAGGTGCGATCCTCGAACCGCACCGAGCCGTCGCCCAGCGCGAAGACGGCCCCGGAGGCCTCGAAATGCGCCGCCGTGACCTGGGCGTCGAACCGGAAGGATGTCACGCCCGATCTTCCTCACCAAAGGCAGCGCCCGGGCCGCGCATCTCGCAGCGGATCAGCCGCGAATCGAGCACCGCCGCCTGGCGGTGGATGACCGCCTGCCGGTACTCCGGATCGCGCAGCATACCGACAAAGGCGTCGCCGGACGGATAGGCGGCGATGAAGGCCAGGTCCCAGGTCTCGTCTGCAGGACCGATGACCGTCAGCTCGGGTCGGCCCAGCCAGATCTGGGTTCCCCCCGCGCGCTGGAAGGGAGCCTGCGCGGCCTTGCCATAGAGGCGATAGGCGTCCGCACCCGAGAGCCCCCTGGCGTGCTCGGGGTGATCGGCCGGATAGTCCGCATGCTCGCGAAACCGGAGCAGGTTGATCATGGCGATGGGCCGTTCTGTCGGAAGGTCCCGGAAGACCGCCATGACCTCCCGGGTTGGATCAACGTGGTTCATCAAGACCGCTCCTGTTCCGTCCAGCCCATCGTGCGACAAGGCCATGCGTCTGGGCATTCTGGCTCACGGCGTACGGTTGCGTGCGGCGCGGCGTCGCTGGATGGGTTCGCCGCCATGCCCTATCCTGACGCAGATAGGAACAACCGGGAGAAATCAAATGACCCTTCGGTTCGCACCCGCCGCCCTGGCCTTCGGCTCAGCCGTCGTCATCGCCACGGCCGCCGCAGCGCATCACGGCTGGAGCTCCTACGACGCCGAGCGGACGATGCGTCCGACGGCGCAGGTGCTGGAATCCAGCTGGGGCAGCCCCCACGGCGCGATCGTCATCGCGATCAACGGCCAACGCTGGGACGTGGTGCTCGCCCCCGTCTCGCGCATGCAGACCCGTGGTCTGGCTGAGGCGGACATCGCCGTGGGCCGCACCGTGACCGTCGAAGGCTATCCGCGTCTGGACGGCACGCGCGAGATACGGGCCGAGCGCATCACGGCCGGCGGCAAGACGGTCGAACTCCGCTGAGCGGTCTGATCGCGGCGATCGAGGGATCAGGGCTGGCCCGCTGGGTCGGCTCTGAGGCTCTGGTCTACCCCATCGCCAATACAGCCCATGTGATTGGAGCCATCCTGCTGGTCGGCGGTATCGGCCTTCTGGACCTGCGCCTGCTCGGCTACGGCAAGGGCATCAGCCCCGCCGCACTGTCGCGCGCCGTTACACCCCTGGCCCTCGCAGGGTTCGCCATGATGGCTGTCAGCGGCCTCCTGATGTTCGCGGCGGATGCTGAGGCCCTGTCCGGATCGGCACTGTTCTGGGGCAAGATGGTTCTGATCGGGGTCGCTGGCCTGAACGCCTGGACGTTTCGCAGCCTGTTCAGCGACCTGGCCGACGAGATTCCCGACGCCGCCAAGGGGTTGGCCGCAGGGTCGTTGGTCATGTGGATCGGTGTCGTCGTGATGGGACGGCTGATCGCCTATTTCTAGGCGACTAAGGCTGGTCAGGAGTCCGAGCAGCTACGCCCAGACCCGTCAGACTGCGCACAGCCCGGCGATCAAACGACACAAAGGCTTCGGCACCCATGCCGATACCCGAGGCGGCGATGACGCCATCGGCGAATTCGCCGCCCGCATCCATCAATCGAAGACCCACATCGACGGCATAGCTGTCGAATACAGCGTTCTCAGCACTGACGAGCGCCCGAATGCCTTGGCTGATCTCCTCCCGGCTCGCACCGAAGAAGCGTTTCAGAACCCAGGCGGTCTCGCACAGGACAGAGGACGAAAGGATGATCGCTGAAGCGTCAGACAGCTCCTGTCGGCCGATTTCCGCTTGCTCGGCATCGTCGTTCGTCAGGATGCGAATGAGGATGTTGGTGTCAGGCGCGATCTTCAAAGTCCGCGACGGCCCATTTCGGTCCACCCCTCGGCGATGACCTCGTTCATCTCGTCGATGCTGAGCGACGGTGTGCCGGGCTTCACCTTGATGATGCCAAAGGCGTCCGAAATCTTGCCGGTCCTGGACCTGGTCGCAACGAGCTCGACCCGGCCGTCGGGCCGCAGTTCCGCCTCGATCTTGTCACCCGGCTTCAGGCCCAGGTGCTTCACCACCTCCTTGCGAAGCGTGAGCTGGTTCTTGGCTGTGAGCGTCAAGGCGACCATGGCAGAAGAGTAAGGCAAAACTGCCTTACTTTCAAGCCGCGCAGGCTTCGAACCCGGCCTTCAGTGCCGCCTCGTCCAGGTTGCGGCCGATGAAGACCGCCCGGCTCCAGCGGCGTTCGGTGGCACCCCATTCGCGCTGCAGGTCGCCCTCCAGGATCATGTGGACGGCCTGGAACACGAGGCGGCGGTTCTCGCCCTGGACATCGATGATGCCCTTGGCGCGCAGGATGTTCTGGCCCTGCTGGCCCAGCAACTGGTCCAGCCACTGGGTGAACCTGACCCCGTTCATCGGCCGGTCGAGCGACAGGGAGATGCCCCGGATGTCGTCGCCGTGGTCATGACCGCGCGCGCCGGAAACACCGTGCACTTCGTCCACTTCGTCCACTTCGGCGTGCTGATGGTCGTGGTGGTGATCGTGATCGTGGTGATGATGATCATGCCCGCAGTGCTCGTCGTGGACGTGGCCGTGCTCGCCGTGGGGCGGATTGACGAAGGCCGGATGGATGTCGAGCACCCGCTCCAGATCGAAGGCGCCGATATCCAGCACCTGATCCAGCGGCACATTGGCCCGCTCGGCCCGACGGATGGGGGCCAGCGGATTGAGGCCGCGCAGGCGCCGCTCCACCGCCGCCAGCTCGTCCGGTGATGCCAGGTCGGTCTTGTTGAGGATGATGCGGTCGGCGAAGGCGACCTGCTCGCGCGCTTCCTTGCTGTCATCCAGCCGCGCCATGACATGGCGTGCATCGACGAGCGCCGTGACGCTGTCCAGCCGCGTCTTGGCCTTGACGTCCTCGTCGACGAAGAAGGTCTGGGCGACCGGGCCGGGATCGGCCAGACCCGTCGTTTCCACGATGATGGCGTCAAAGGCCGGGGCACCCGGCTTCTGGCGCTTCATGAGGCCAGAGACGACACGGATCAGGTCGCCGCGCACCGTGCAGCAGACACAGCCGTTGTTCATCTCGAACACATCCTCGTCGGCACCGACCACCAGATCGTTGTCGATGCCGATCTCGCCGAACTCGTTGACGATGACGGCGTAGCGCTTGCCGTGGTCCTCGGTGAGGATGCGGTTCAAAAGCGTCGTCTTGCCGGCGCCGAGGTAGCCGGTGAGGACGGTGACGGGAATGCGGGTGTCGGACATGGCCGCGACATGGGGCGCGACGGCCCGGAATGGAAGCCCCGACGACGCCGGGCGAGCTTCAAAGACGAACGGCGCCGCGACCGTTCCGTCGCGACGCCGTTTGAAAAGATGGTGCCCAGAAGAGGACTCGAACCTCCACGGCCGTTAAGCCACTGGCACCTGAAGCCAGCGCGTCTACCAATTCCGCCATCTGGGCCCGTTTCGATCCGCCACGAGGGCGTTCCGATCCGGAAGGCGCGGACCCTTAAGGCAGCATACGGACCGGGTCAACACGGGTTTTGAAGGATTTGCGGCACCTGCGTCCCCGCCCCGCGTTGCGAGGGCCCGGGCCATCGTCTATCCCCACGCCCGAACGCCTTTTCAGGATGCCGTCATGACCGACACGACCCCCGGCCTCGTCACCGTCTTCGGCGGTTCCGGCTTCGTCGGGACCCAGGTGGTGCGCGCGCTCGCCAAACGCGGCTGGCGGGTGAAGGTCGCGGTGCGCCGGCCGCACCTTGCCCAGGACCTGCGCGTCAACGGTGACGTCGGCCAGATCCAGCCTGTCCGCTGTGACATCACCCGCCCGGCCGACGTCGAGGCCGCGCTGAAGGGCTCGACGGCGGCGGTCAATCTGGTCGGCCTGCTGTTCGAGGCACCGGGCCGCAAGTTCGCGACCGCCCACGTCCAGGGGGCGCGCACGATTGCGGAAGCCTGCGCCGCCAACGGGATCGAGCGCTTCATCCACATCTCGGCCATCGGGGCCGACACGGGGTCTGAGGCCGCCTATGGCCGCACCAAGGGCGAGGCCGAGCAGGCGATCCTGGCGGCCCTGCCGACCGCGACCATCCTGCGCCCCTCCATCGTGTTCGGAGCCGGCGACGGCTTCCTGAACCGCTTCGCCTCCATGGCGACGACGTCGCCCGCCCTGCCCCTGATCGGCGGCGGCAAGACGAAGTTCCAGCCTGTCTACGTCGGTGACGTGGCCGAGGCCGTGGCGCGCGCGATCGTCCTGCCTCAGGCTCGCGGCCAGACCTATGAACTGGGCGGGCCGGCCGTCTGGTCGTTCAAGGACATCCTGCAGTACATCCTGCGCGAGACCGGCCGCATGCGGTTGCTGGCACCGATCCCCGTATTCGCGGCGGCGACGCTGGGTCGGGTCGCAGGCCTGACGGCCATGGTCGGCATTGCCCCCGTCATTACGCGCGACCAGGTCCTGATGCTGAAGACCGACAATGTGGTGTCTGCGGGCGCGCCGGGCCTGTCAGACCTCGGGATCGAGGCGACCGGGCTGGAGGCCATCGCCCCGTCCTACCTCTGGCGCTATCGCCGGGGCGGGCAGTTCGCCGAGAACCCAAAGGCACCCGAGCCGGCCCCCGCCTGAATGCCATTCCGCCGTCATCCTCGGGCTCGACCCGAGGAGGGCGACTTGACGGGCGTCAGATCAGGCGGATTTCCTTCAGCCGCTCGGTCAGGAAGTCCTCTGCCATGATGGCGCGACCGGCATAGCGGTCCGGATTGTCGGCAGTGACCATGCCCGGCAGGGTCTCGATGACATAGTCCGGGTTGAAGTGCAGGAAGAAGGGCGTCGAGTAGCGCGCGAATGCGCGACGCTCGGGAGCCGGATTGACCACGCGGTGGGTCGTCGACGGCAGGACGTGGTTGGTCAGCCGCTGCAACATGTCGCCGATGTTGACCACCAGGGCCCCCTGCGGAGGCGCGATGTCCAGCCATTCGCCATCGGCGTCCTTGAGCTGAAGACCGGCTTCTTCGGCCCCAAGCAGCAGGGTGATGACGTTGATGTCCTCATGGGCACCGGCGCGCACACCCGGCGCATCGGCCGGCACGGGGGGGTAGTGCAACATGCGCAGGATGCTGTTGCCCAGCTGAACCTTGTCCTCAAAGAAGTCGTCGCCGAGCTGAAGGTAGCGGGCGATGGCCTTCAGGATGCGACGGCCCAGGGCGTCCAGCGCCTCGAACATGCCGTAGACATCCGGCCGGAAGCCTTCGATCTCGGTCGGCCACAGGTTGTCACGCATGTACTTCCGATAGGGATGGCCCTCGGGCAGCTCTCGGCCGGTGTGCCAGAACTCCTTCAGGTCGACGGCGGCCGCGCCCTTGGCGGCCTCGACCCCGAACGGTGTCAGGCCGCGTGCGCCGCCCGTGCCGGGCATATGGTACTGGCGCTTCACGTCCTCGGGCAGGGCGAAGAAGGCCTTGGCGTCGTCGATGGCGCGGCCGATCACCCCTTCGTCCAGCCCGTGATCGGACACGACCGCGAAGCCGTAGCGCTTGAACGAGGCCCCCAGCTCATCGCTGAAGCCCTGAAAGTCGGCGTCGTAGCGGCTCATCGAAACGGGGACGATGCCCTTTTTCTCAAGGGTTGGGGCGTCGAGGGTGACGGTCACGGCGGGGCCTCATCAATGGCGCGGCGTCGCCGATGCGGACGCCGGAAACTCGGTTGTCATACGCGCTTGACGAAGCAATTGGCAGTCTCGCGACGGCGGAGGAATGCCGCATGGCTCGTGGTGGCTTGCGGAACCTTGGCTGTAAGCAGACGTTGTGGCGCTGGAAGCCTTTTCCCCGGAGACCACACCATGCGCATGAACCTGATCGTCAGCGGCGTGGGCGTCGCTGCCATGCTGGGCATGACAGCCTGCACGACGACCGATCCCTATTCCTCGGCCCCTCGCCGCAACAACACCGCGACCGGCGCGATCGCGGGCGCACTGGGTGGAGCAGTTCTGGGCTATCTGACCAACACCTCGGACGGCGAACAGGGCCGACGCAACGCCCTGATCGGGGCCGGGATCGGGGCCTTGGGTGGCGCGGCCGTCGGCAGCTACATGGACACTCAGCAACGCGCGCTTGACTCCGAACTGTCCGGCACCGGCGTCGGTGTGGCGCGCCAGGGTGACACCCTGGTCCTGCGCATGCCATCGGACGTCACCTTCGCCGTGAACCAGTCCAACATCGAGCCGCGTTTCGAGGCGGTCCTCGGCGACGTCGCGGCCGTGCTGCGCGAGTACGACCGCTCAGTCGTGGACATCAAGGGCCATACCGACTCGTCGGGCGGAGACACAATCAATCAACCCCTGTCCGAACGTCGCGCCCTGGCCGTGGCGGACGCCCTGATCGCCCAGGGCGTCCTGCGCGAGCGGCTGTTCGTGGAAGGCCTGTCATCGCGGGTGCCGGTGGCCTCCAACGCGACGGCCGAGGGGCGGGCGCAGAACCGACGGGTCGAGATCCTGATCCGCCCTTTCACGGGCTGACAATTTCACCGTTGCACGCGGTTCGGTGACTTGCGTCGCCAGGCTGCGTGTGGTCCCTCTCGGTCAGGGTTTCCGGGGGCCAGGCATGGACGAAAGAGGCGGTTTCGGGCTTGGCGTGCGCATGGTGCTCGCCGGGACGGTATCGGCTCTTGTCGTCGCCAGTTTGACGATTGCCATCGGCCGCAGCGTTGTCGAACCGCCGGCCTCTCAGCAGACGCGCGACGCGCCATTGATCCTGATCTCGCGCTGAGCGGACGTCACCGGACCGAGCCGCCGGCGGAAGTCGCCTGATCTCTTCTCACCGCAGGCGGTCGTGCCGCTCGCTCGCGTCCCGTCGTCACCTTACGGCGGCGAATCGTCTTGCGAGGGCTTTTGCGGTGGGTTTGAGGGCTCTGGGTTCGTGGTAGTTCCCGTTGACCTGAGTGCGGGCGATGACGTGGGCGCGGAACCTGTGGAACAGGGCGTCGTCGGGGGGCGTGGGGTGGGTCCAGAAGGCGTCGATGGGCTTCTG
>JADCBH010000069.1 GCA_020253595.1 Brevundimonas sp. | reverse complement strand
TTCCTGTTCCGCAGCGATCACGGCGGCGGTCGCCTGGGTCAGCTCCCGGTCGGCCAGCTCGCGGGCCAGGGCCAGATCTTCATAGACGCTGATCATGGGGGCCAGCGACGAGGAGTTGCCGGCCATCTGCGCGCGTTCGGTCTCGATCTGGGCCTCATAGGCGCGAATGCGGGCGTCAAAGGTCGGCAGTTGGGGGCTGTTGGGAGCCTCGGCCGCGACCTGCGCCCGCTCGGCCCGCAGCCCCGCCACCTGGGCCTGCAGCCCGCCGATCAGCTGGGAGCTCTCGCGAGCCACCATCTGCGGGTCGAGAATCTGTTCGCGGTTCCGGAACGCGGTCAGCTGCTGCTGGGCTCCGGCCAGCCGTGCGCGGGCCTCCTCGCGGGCTTGCTGGGCCTGGGCCACGGCATCGGCGGAGGACCGCTCGTTCATGCGGTTGATCAGCTGTTCGCCACCCGTCAACAGGGCTTCGGTCAGGGCCTGGGCGTCGCGCGCGCGGAACGCCTCGACACGCAGGGTTGAGATGCCGGTGGTGGAGTCATAACCGACGGTCACGAACCGCTGGAAGCCTTCATAGAGCCCCTCGTTGGACCGGTCTTCCCACGGCCGAGGCCAGCGGGAAAAGGCGTCGGCGCCGCGCGGGCCGAGGATGGCCGGTACATCATAGCGACTGGACAGCTCGCGCAGCGCGTCGCGGGAGTTGATGTATTCGTGCACCGCAAAGGCGTCCGTCTGGGTCGGAGCAATGCCGATGCCCTGCAGCGCGACGCCGATCGTCGACGGCGTCGACTGACCCGACTGGCGGACGATGAACTGCGTCTCGGACACGTAGCGCGGCGTGGCGATGAACAGGAAATAGATTGTCGCCAGCAGCGTCGGCAGGACGACCACGATCAGGGCCGCGACCGGAATGCGCCGCCACCAGGCCGGGCGATCGCGCTCGAACGTGAGCAGCTTCGGGATCGGCCCGATGTAGTTGAGCTTGGTCTCGGTCATTCGATGGCAACCCGGTTCTTGGCCCCGGACAGCAGGATCATGCCAGCAAAGAGCATGACCGCGCCGGACAGGAGCGCATAGTCGGCGTGGTAATAGGTCGGGACGAACTCGCCGAAAACCCCGTCGCGCACCATCTCGATGGCGTTGGGGAATGGGACGAGCAGGAGAAGATCTCGATACTGCTGCGGGATCCACGCGAGCATGAAGAAGGCCCCGGACAGCGGGATCATGGCGTAGGTCAGCACCGGCACCAGTCGCTCCATGAGCTCGAAGCGGATCGCCAGGCCGGCAAAGATCAGCGCCACGCCCAGGCCCGTGAAGCCGACCATGATCCAGCCGGCGTAGAGCAGCAGCCAGTTGGCCGGCAAGTCGACCTGCCCCATGGCGAAAAGCACGACATAGACGACCGCGAACGCGGCAGTGCCGCCGGCGAACTCCATCAGATTGCGCGCCAGGAAGATGTGCATGATCCCGATCTGGCGATGGTGCATCAGGCCGATGTTGCCCTGAATGGCCCCCAGGCTGATGCTGATCATGTGGCGATACATCAGCAGAGACATATAGCCGGTCATGACCAGCGGCCCCAGCCGAATGCCGTGTTCATAGGCCGGCTTGACCAGGGTCCACATGATGATGACGCCGAAGCAGAACAGCAGCGGCTCGCCCACGACCCACAGGAACCCCAGCCCCTCGCGACCGTAGCGCGTGGTCATCTCGCGCATCAGGAGGGCGCCGATGATCCTGAAATGGCGGCTCACGAAGGAATGCTCACTCGGGTCGAAGAAAACGGCGACGGAGGGTTCTGCCGCAGAACAGGCCCGCCTGCGGGCCGATCCGTGGCTCGCGGTTCGGCTGACCTGAAAAGAGACGACGGACCCGGGCCGGAACATACGCGGCCCCGCGCTGATCGCAAGCGGCCAGAAGGGGGACGGGGCTCAGCCCGGGGAGAAGACGGCGCCAAAGTCGCTCTGGGCGCTTTCAAAGTCGGGTGGGCGGCCGATGTCCAGCCAGTACTCATGGATGGGATAGGCCCCCACCATCTCGCCATCCGCCGCCAGCGACGCCAGAAGTTCGGGCATGTCAAAAGGCCCCTCGGCCGGGACCCGCGAGAGGACAGACCCGTCCAGGCAGTAGACCCCCGCATTGGCCAGCCAGCGGAAAGTGGGCTTTTCGCGCAAAGCGGTCATGCGCACCCCGTCGACCTCGGCCACGCCGTGCGGCGCCTGGAAGGTGTGTTCACGCACGCACAGTGACGCGACCGCGCGGTTCTCGACATGGAAGTCCACAAGGTCGCCGAACGCCATCCGGGTCAGGACATCGCCATTCATCACCAGCATGGGGGCCGTGATCGGGTCGGTGACCAGCGACAGGGCCCCTGCGGTCCCGCGCGGATGGTCTTCGCGCAGATAGCGGATCTCGACGCCCATGTTCGATCCGTCGCCAAAATGGTCCTCGATGACCTCGGCCAGATAGTTCACCGCCAGGCGGAAGCGGTGGAACCCTTGGGTCTGCAACCGCTCGATGATGGTTTCCAGCAGCGGTCGTCCGGCGACCTTCAGCATGGGCTTGGGGCAGGTCTGGGTCAGCGGGGCCAGGCGGACGCCGCGCCCGCCCGCCATGATGACCACCAGATTGTCGCGATGTGCCCCTGCCGACACGGCGTCGGGATAAAGCCCGACGACCCGGTCGTTGCGATCCAGCACCGGGGCCAGGCTGACGCCGCGCTCAGCCAGTCGCACCAGGGCTTCCTGCTCGGATCCGTCCAGCCTCAGGGCCACCGGCGCGGCGTTCATGACTGAGGAGACCGGCGCCTCCATCGTCAGGCGCCGCATCAGGCCCCGGCGAATGTCACCGTCCGAGACCGTGCCCAGCAGCCGCCGGTCCGGGTCGACGATGACCAGCAGTTTCCTGCGGACAGCATCCATCCGCTCGATCGCCTGAAGCAGCGGGGCCTCGGGCGGGATCAGATTGCCGCTGATGTCGCCGCCGCTGGTCACACCGCATACTCCTCGGGGCGATACAGGCCAGGGTTCTCGCGCACGAAGGCCACGACGCGGGCCAGGCCTTCCTCGATGGATACGGTCGGGGCCCAGCCCAGCCGGTCCCGCGCCAGGCTGGCGTCGGCGCACAGGCGCTCCACCTCGCTCGCGGGCGGTCGAAGTCGGCTGGCGTCCTCCTCGACCGAGAAATCCATTCCCGCTGCGCTGGCGATCAGGGCCGGCAGATCCCCGACCCGGGTTTCCTGCCCCGCGCCAGTGTGGACCGTCAGACCCTCGATGCCGGATACGGTGCCAGCTCTCAGGAAGGCGTCGACGGTATCGTCGACATAGACGAAATCGCGCGTCGGGCGGGTGTCGCCCAGACGGATCGGCCGTCCGGCCAGCAACTGGGTGGTGACGGTCGGAATGACGGCCCGCGCGCTCTGACGCGGGCCATAGGTGTTGAACGGCCTCAAGGTCACGACCGGGGTCTGGAACGACCGGTGATAGCTCTCCGCCAGCTTGTCGGCCGCGATCTTGGAGGCTGAGTAGGGCGATTGGCCCACCAGCGGGTGGGCTTCGGTCATGGGCACGCTCTGGGCCGATCCATAGACTTCGCTGGTCGAGGTGTGGACCAGCCGGGCGATCTCAAGCTCCCGCACCGCCTGCAGCACGTTCAGCGTGCCCAGGATGTTGGTCCGCACATAGCTTTCGGGCGCGAGATAGGAATAGGGAATGGCGATCAGGGCACCGAGGTGGAAGACCAGATCGGTCCCGCGCACGGAGTCGAACACACTGTCCCGATCCGCCAGGTCGCCGCGCTTGACCTCGATGTCCTTGCGGATCGGGGAGCGGTCCAGCCAGCCCGCCTCGCCGTCGGAGGTATAGCGAACCAGCGCCCGCACGGTCGCGCCGTGCTCGACCAGGCGCTCGCAAAGGCGGCTGCCGATGAAGCCGCCAGCGCCGGTCACTAGGACGCGACGGCCGCTCAGGCTTGCGATCGTGGGGCCTGCGATCGAGGTGTCCGTCATCGCCGGTCGTTCCGCCTTGCCACGCGCGGCCGCGCCGGACGCGCCGGGCCTGCGCGAATCAGAGTCTAAAGGACACCGGATTGGGCGTCACGGAGCGGACCATGATCGGGCAGGGGGCGAACGTCGGCCGTGTGCTCTGCATTGTGCCCGCGCGTGCGGGCTCACAGGGTTTGCCGGGCAAGAACACCCGCAGCCTCGCCGGCCAGCCGATGGTGGCCTGGACGCTGGAAGCCTGCCGCGAAGCGACGGTTCTGGATCAGGTCGTTGTCTCGACCGACGACGAGGCGGTGATCGAGATCGCGACCGGGATGGGATTTCCGCCGCCCTTTCGCAGGCCGGATCACCTTTCGGGTCCGGAGGCCTCGGTCATCGACGCCATCGAGCACGCCCTGGCCACGCTGGGCGGTCGCTGGGACTATGTCGTGCTGCTGCAGCCGACATCGCCCTTGCGGCTGGGATCTGACATCGACGGGGCGGTGCGCCTTTGTCATCAGACTGGCGCGCCCTCGGTCATCGGCGTCTCGCCGGTGCTGAAACCGCAGACCTTCTATGGACGGCTGAAGTCAGACGGTGCCTTTCGCGCCAATCCGCCTGAGCCTGACGAGCCGGTCGTCATCAACGGTGCCGTCTATGTCGGCCGTCCAGAGGTGTTGCAGAAACGCCGGACCTTCCAGGGTGAAGGCGTGCTCGGCTGGTCCATGCCGCCGGAGCGCGGCTGGGATGTCGACACCGCGTTCGACTTCACGGTCTGCGAAGCCCTGTGGCCCCACGTCCGTGGCGAGGCCACAGGCGCTTTGGACAGCATCCGGCGCTAGACGCGGTCGACGAACGGCTTTCTGGCCAGCCCGGCGAAGTCGGTGCCTTCCAGGATCTCGACGATCCTCTGGCCGGCGCGGCCGTCACCAAAGGGCGACGGTTGTGACTGTGCGGCCGTCTTGAACCCGGGCGCGGTGGCCCGGCGGATGGCGTCGGCGATGGCGGCGGGCTCAAGCGGACAGTCGATGACGCTGGGCGGCTTCAGCCGTCCGTCCTGGCGCAGGCCGACGTTGACCGATGGCGTCCCGGCCGCCGGGGCCTCGATCACGCCGCTGGAGGAGTTGCCGACGACGGCGTCACAGGCCATCAGCGCCCGGAGGTACCCCTGTGCACCGAGGGACTCGACGATGCGCACCTGACCCGGCCGTTCGGCGGCGAAGGCATCCAGCGCGGCCCGTACCGCCCCGGACCCCGCGTCCGCATTGGGGCGGGTGATCAGCAGGGGCCTGTCGGGCACCGCCGACAGACCCGACAGGAAGGCCGCGATCTGATCCTCGGGCGTCCGATCCCCCAGGGTCTCGGGGTGGAAGGTGGCCAGGAGGAAGCCGTTCGACAGGTCGATGCCGTCAAGGGCCGCGATCGGGTGCTCCGGTTCGGCCGCTAAGGCCTTGAGGTTGTCGACGGCTGTGGATCCGACGGTAAAGACCCGCTCCGGGGCCTCGCCCATCTGCAGGATGCGCTGGCGATAGGGTTCTGCGGCGGTGAAATGGAGGGCGGCCAGCTTGGTCACCGCATGACGGATGGCGTCGTCCACGGCTCCGGCCGTCCGATGCCCGCCCTCCAGGTGCAGGATCGGCAGCCCCAGCGGCACGGCGGCGGCAGCGGCGGTCAGCACCTCGGTCCGGTCGCCAAGCATCAGCACCGCGTCCAGATCAAGGGCCTGATAGGCCGTCGCCGCGCCCGCCAGCGTTGCCGCCATATCGGCGGCGATCGACGCGCCATCGTCTCCAGCCAGTGGGACGGGGACCCGCGCGTCCGCATGCCGACCGTCG
>JADCBH010000068.1 GCA_020253595.1 Brevundimonas sp. | reverse complement strand
GTTTCCGGGTCAGCACCCAAAGCCGGGTTCACGGTAATGACCGTGCCGGTCGCCGTGCCCGACGAGAAGAAGATGATCGCGGTGCCGGCACCGTCGCCGGCATAGGCGGTGGCGTTCGCCTGGGTCGCTGTGCGGAAGTCAAGATTGGACATTTGAGAGCTCTGTTATCCCCGGGGACGCCCTCGGACCGGGCGCAGATAAGATTAGCCTAGCCGTTCGCATTTGCGGCGCCAAGATGGTGTTATTCAAAGATTAGGGTTTGGGTTGGCCGGGCTCAGGACCGGCGCAGGACTTCCCGGCCCAACCCCATCAGCAGCCCTCTCGCCCGGTCCGCCAGCACGGGCACGCCGTGATCGGTGGCCGCTTCGGCCGCTTCGGACAGGACGAAGGCGGCCTGGTCGGGGTTTGTTCCCATCAACTCGGCGCGGGCGATCATCAGTCGCGCCATGGCGATCTGGTCCGCGGCCCAGTCGATCGCGCCCGGCGCTCCGACCCGCTCGGCCAGACGACGGCGCACGCGGGTCTCGATGCGGGTCAGGGCCATGACGTCGCCGTTGGTGGCGGCGAGCGCGATCTCGCGCTGGATCAGCAGGTCGAGCGCCAGGGCACCCAGCACCGTGCCGTGGCCGCCGGTCAGGGCCTCCGCCTGCATCAGGGCCTCGACCGGGGTGTCGGGATCGACCGCGCGGGCGACCTGGACGGCGGCCCAGTCCATCGGGCTGTGATCCGGGAAGAACTGATCCGCCGCCGCGTCGAACAGGGCGTGGCCGGTGGCGGTCGCCTCGGCGTCGCCCGCCATGGCCGCCAGCGCCGACAGGCCGGCCCCGCACAGCGCAAGGGCCCGGGCGCGGGTCAGGGGGCGGGTGTCGGGATTGCTGGCCGACACCAGCGCCTGCAGGTCGCGCCCCGCCTGATCCAGCAAGCGGGCGTCGCGTTCCAGAATACCGGCCTCCAGCGCCAGCGCCGCGCCGTCCAGCCGCAGGTCGTCGGCCTCGGCCGGGTTGTGCTTGATCAGGGCATGCAGCGCCGCGTCCATCAGGGCGGCGGCATCGAGGCGGTCGGTGGTCAGGCCGCTGAGGCGCGCCTGACGCGTGCGGATGCGGGCGTGGACGGCAGCGCTGAGCGCCAGCGTCGCCAGACGCTTGGGCTGGGTCTCGCGCGCCGCATGGGTCGCCTCGTCCAGCGCGGTCCGGTCGCCGTACAGATCGAACGCCGTCAGCCAGGCCAGCGCCGCCGCCAGACCCGCGCGGGCCTGATCCTCGGCATGGGGCGCGGCCTTCAGGGCGTCGGCGGCGGTGGCCAGGGCCTTGTCCAGGCTGGTGCGATCTCCGGTCCGCCGGGCATGTTCGCGCCACAGCGCCGAGGCGCGGGTCCAGGTGCGCGACGGCGTCTTGCACGACACCCGGCCGCCGTCGGTGGTCAGGGCCTTGGCCTCCACCGCCAGCAGGTCGGCGCCGATCAGCTCCAGCCAGCCGAGGTCGTCGCTGTCGCGGGCTTCGCCGAACAGTTTTCTCAGGTCCCGACCGAACTCGAACATCGCCACGTCAAACGCTCCGCGTCCCGCTTCGGGACCGTGTCACCGTCTCTGGCGACAGTCTAGCAAGGCCGACGCCGCGGAACGGGTTCCACCTTGCGGCGCTGTGGATGGGCGCCTACCTCAGCGCCTCCGCAACAGCAGGTGTTTCCTATGTCCTCCCCGCTCTTCGACCCCATCGATCTCGGCGCCCTCAAGTTGAAGAACCGGATCGTCATGGCGCCCCTGACGCGCAGCCGGGCGATCGCGGGCCAGGTCCCCACGCCCCTGGCGCCCGAATACTACGGCCAGCGCGCCTCGGTCGGACTGATCATCTCTGAGGCCACCCAGATCAGCCGCTCGGGCCAGGGCTATCCCGATACACCGGGCATCTTCACCGAGGCCCAGGTTCAGGGCTGGAAGGCCGTGACCGAGGCGGTCCACGCCAGGGGCGGCCTGATCGTCGCCCAGCTGTGGCACGTCGGACGGGTGTCGATCGCCGCCTACCAGCCCGACGGTCGCCCCGCCGTGGCGCCGTCCGCCATCGCCGCCGAGGGCAACGCGATGAAGGAGGACTTCACGATGGTTCCCTTCGAGACGCCGCGCGCGCTCACGCTGGACGAGATCCAGGGCGTCATCGCCGACTACGTCCACGCCGCCGAGATGGCGAAGAAGGCCGGCTTCGACGGGGTCGAGGTCCACGGCGCCAACGGCTATCTGATCGACCAATTCCTGAAGGACGGCTCCAACCAGCGCGACGACCGCTATGGCGGTGCGGTCGAGAACCGGTTGCGCTTCATGCTGGAAGTCGTCTCGGCGGTCGTGGCCGTGTGGGGCGCGGACCGGGTGGGCATCCGCCTGTCGCCGTCCAACGGCTCGAATGGCACGAAGGACAGCGATCCGGCGGCGGTGTTCGTCCCGGCTGCGGCGGCGCTGAAGCCCTTCGGCCTGGCCTATCTGCACCTGATCGAGGGCGAGCCGGGCACGGTGATGGCTCCCTGGGAGGGCGCGCCGCTTCTGGCCGCCCGCATGCGCGAGGCCTTCGGCGGTCCGCTGATGCTGAACGGCGGTCTGACCCGCGAGACGGCCGAGAAGGCCCTCGCCGAGGGCCGCGCCGATCTGGTCAGCGTCGGCGTGCCGGTGCTGTCCAACCCCGACCTGGTCGCGCGCTGGAAGACCAATGCCCCCCTGAACGCGCCCGACCGCGCCACCTTCTACGGCGGCGGGGCCAAGGGCTACACCGACTATCCCGCGCTGGAGACGGTGGGGGCGTAAGGCTCAGAACAGGTCCGGCTCCGGCGCCTTGGCGCGTCGGGCCGGACGGTCGCCCAGTTCGGCCCAGGCGTCGGCCAGCCGGTCGACGGCGGTCTCCAGCTCCGTCTCGGGCAGGCAGTAGGGCAGGCGGACGAACCGCTGGAAGGCCCCGTCGATGCCGAACCGGGTGCCGGGGGCCAGGATCACGCCGTGGGTCTGGGCCTGGACCACCAGATCCGCTGCGACCGGCCGGGGCAGGGCGACCCACAGCGACAACCCTCCCGGCGGCCGGGTCGTCTCCCACGTCGGCAGTCTGAGGCGAAGCCGGGCGGACAGGGCGGCTTCCCGCCCGGCCAGGGCACGCCGACGCTCGATGACAGGCGTCTGATCCCCGGCCAGCAGGTGGGCGGCGGCGAGCTGCTCGATCACGGCGGTTCCGAGGTCCATCGAGGCCCGGGCCCGGACCACGGCGTCGGCGACATCGACGTCGGCACGAATCCAGCCGATCCGCAGGCCGCCCCACCAGGTCTTGCTCATGGACCCCAGCCGCACGACGTGCGGACCCGGTGCCGCCGGCCCGGGCGGGGCTCGCTCGAACCAGAGCTCGCGCTGGGTATCGTCAAGAACCAACAGACCCCCGACGCCGGCCACGGCGCGCGCGACGGCGGCCTCGTCTTGGGCCGACAGCACATGTCCCGTCGGGTTCTGGTGCGCCCCCAGCAGATAGACCAGCCGGGGCCGCACCCGTTGGATCGTCCCGATCAGGCCGTCGATGTCCCAGCCTGCGGCCGTCAGGGCGACGGGAACCGGACGCAGGCCCGCCCGCACGACGGCCTCGATGGCGTGGGGATAGGTCGGGTGGTCTATCACCACCGCATCGCCCGGCCGGGCAAAGGCGCGCAGCACGATGCCCAGCCCGTTCTGCGCGCCCGCCGTCACCACGATCTGTTCGGGTCCGGTCGGCAGGCCGTCGCGGACATAGGCCTCCGCCACCGCCCGCCGCAGCGGCAACAGGCCGATCGGGTCATAGCCGTGGCCGGGCAGGTGGGGCGGCAGGGATTCCAGCGCCCGGGCATAGGCCGCATGCACCGGGGCACCTGCGGGCAACACCGCCGTCGCCATGTTCATGACCTCGGGGCCCGGCGCGACGTGAAACAGGCCCTCCAGCCGTTCCGCCCGGCTGAACGGCAGGGCAGTGAAGGTGCCCGACCCGACCCGGCTGGTCAGGAAGCCGTCGGCGCGCAGCCGGTCCAGTGCCGCGCTGACCGTGATCCGGCTGACGCCCAGTCCCTCGGCCAGTCGCCGCTCGCCGGGCAGGCGGGCGTCGAGCGGCAGTCGTCCGTCCAGCACCAGCCCCTTCAACGCGTCGGCCAGGCTGCGATAGGCCACGTCCTCGCTCCCGGCCGCGCGCCAGTCGCCCAGATGCCGAGCCAGGCTGTTCAGATTGACGTTCGCCCCGGCCATGAGGCCATCGTCGCCAAAGTGGCTATGGATTGCAAGGCCGGTTCACCTAGGCTGTGAGCATGTTCATCCGTCGCTTCCTCCAGCTCCAGATCGGTCTTCTGCTCTACGGGGCCTCGCTCGCCCTGATGGTGGAGGCGAACCTGGGACTCAATCCATGGAGCGTCTTTCACCAGGGCCTGTCGCAGATGACGGGGCTGAGCCTGGGCCTGATCGTCAATGCCGTCGGGGCCCTGGTGCTGCTGGTCTGGATACCGCTGCGTCAGAAGCCGGGGATCGGGACTATCTCCAACGTCCTCCTGATCGGTACCTCCGCCGACCTGTTCCTGTGGCTGTTGCCGCCGATCGACGGGATGGCGCTGCGGATCGCCTTTCTGCTGGGTGCCGTGGTGCTGAACGGCGCGGCGACGGGGGCCTATATCGGGGCCGGTCTGGGGCCGGGGCCGCGCGACGGGCTGACGACCGGCATGGTCCGGCTGACCGGCTGGCCGGTCCGCTGGGTGCGCATGGGGATCGAACTGGGCGTGCTCGCGCTCGGCTGGATGCTGGGCGGCGCGATCGGCGCGGGCACGGTCCTCTATGCCCTGTCGAACGGTCCCCTGTTGCAGTTCTTCCTGCCGATGTTCGAGATCAAGGCAGCCTCGACCCCGCAGCCTGTGGCGTCCTGAAGCCGTGGCAGACGCCGCCGGTGACGCCCCCTTTCTGACGCGTTCACCATGCCCGGAAGAACGCCGTTAGCGATCCTGCTTTAGGTTGTGCGCCGAAGCTGGGGGTCGCGTCTTGCAGGACCGCGCACGGGCAAGAAACCATTTCTGGACCATCGCGGCGGGAGGTCTCGCCGCGATCGCCCTGCTGGGCGTCACCCTGACCCGCATGTCCGAAGGCTTTGACCGCGTCTCGCTGGAGCGTGAGCAGGTCGTGGTCGACAATGGCCTGTCCTACCGATTTGAAGAAATCGGGCGCTCCCTGGTCCCGCTGGTGGTCTGGGACGATGCGGTCGTCCACCTCGACAATCGCTTCGATCGGGCCTGGACCCGGGACAACATCGGCACGTTCCTGCAGGTCACCGAGGGCTTTCAGTTTTCCTGGGTGCTCGATGCCGACGACCGACCCATCTACGGCATGGACGGTGGGCAGGAAGCGGATCTTTCCAGCTTTGGCGCACTGGCGCGCTCCACCTCCAGCATCGTCTCCCGCGTGCGTCAGGCCGAAGCGGCACGCAACGCGACCGCCGCGCCACAACAGACAGCACCCCAGGCCGCGATCGTGGCGACCGCCACCGATGTGATCGGGTCCGACCTCTACGTTCTGTCCGCCGCCCTGGTGCAGCCTGACTTTGGCACCGCTCGCATTTCGGGTCGTCGCGCCCCGGTGGTGGTGACGGGCATGAAGGTCGATGCGCCCTTCCTGGAAGCCTTCCAGCGCCGGTACATGTTGTCGGACGCCCATCTGCATTCCGATGACGCGCGCTTCGAGGCGGAGCAGGCCCACGTCGGCATCTCCAATCCAGAGGGTGTCGTCGTAGCGACTGTGGACTGGACACCGCAGCAGCCGGGCGGGGCGCTGTTGCGCAAGTTCCTGCCTCCGACCCTGATACTGCTGGTGGTGATGCTGGCCATCGCGCTCATCGCCTATCGCCGCGCCTGGGCCGCAACCCGCGCCGTGGTGGCCAGCGAGCGGCACGCGGTTCATGTCGCCTGCCACGACACCCTGACCGGTCTTGGCAATCGCCATGCGCTGGAGCAGCGCCTGACCGCTCAGACGACCGCCGACGGTGCGGTCGGGTCTTGCGCCGTGCACTACGTCGATCTGGATGAGTTCAAGGAAGTGAATGACATCAGCGGTCACGCCGTGGGCGATGAACTGCTGCGGATCGTGGCGCGTCGGCTGCGCCGCCTGGCCGGCGATGCGGACCTTTGCTTCAGGGTGGGAGGAGACGAGTTCGCCCTCATCCAGCCGAACGCCAATCCCGCGTCCGCCGCCGCCTTCGCCGACGCCATCGTTCAGGGCATGAACCGGCGCTTCGGTCTCAGCATCGGGCGATTCCAGATCAGCGCGAGCGTGGGCGTCGCCTTCCTGGAAGCGGCGGACGAAGACGCGAGCGCCGTCCTGCGCAAGGTCGATCTGGCGCTGTTCGCCGCCAAGCGCGAGGGTCGCCAGCGGTTCGCCGTCTATGATCCGGTGATGGAAGAAGCCATGCGCCGCCGCCGCGGGTTGCTCTACGCCCTGCGCCGGGACCTGCAGGCCGGGCTCCTGACCATGGTCTATCAGCCCCAGGTCGACCGGGACCGGACCCTCGTGGGTGTCGAGGCGCTGGTGCGATGGACCTCCAATGAGTTCGGCCCGGTGTCGCCGGCGGTCTTCGTCCCCCTCGCCGAGGAAAGCGGGATGATCGAAGCCCTGGAGGCCTTCACCCTCAAACAGGCCTTCCAGGACAGCCTGCGGTGGCCCAGCCTGAAGACGGCGGTCAATGTCTCTGCTGTTCAACTGCGCGACCCGGGGTTCACCGATCGCATCATCGCCCTGGCCCGGATCATGGGCGTCAGGCCGTCCAACATAGAGCTGGAGCTGACCGAGGGTGTCCTCGTCGACCGGGGTCAGAACGCTGCGAACCAGCTTCACGCCCTGCGCGCGGCCGGGTTCTCCCTCGCCATCGACGACTTCGGTACCGGCTATTCCAGCCTGTCCTATCTCAGCCGGTTTCCGATCCAGAAGATCAAGATTGACCGGTCCTTCGTGATCGAGATGGGTCGTTCACGCTCGGCCGACGTCCTTGTGTCGTCCATCGTCCATCTGGGCCGCTCGCTGGACATGCGGGTCATCGCCGAAGGCGTCGAGACACCCGAACAGTGGCTGCGACTCGCCTCTGCCGGATGCAACGAGTTCCAGGGCTACCTGACCAGCCGACCCGTCACGGCCGATTGCATCGAGCGCCTGTGCGCCGGCGAGACCGGTGCGGTTCAGCCCCAGGATCCCCGCTTCACACCGTCATGGAAACGACTGGCGGCTTGACGCGGGTCTAGGAGGCGAACCGCGCGTTCTCGGGCACCTCGGGGACCTCGCAGAACCGCCATTCGTCCTGTTCGATGCTGTCGTCGATCTGCAGGCGGGCGGTGCGGCGCATGACACCGGTCTCGACCATCTCATAGTCCACGACATAGGCCCCGGCGTCGCCGCCCAGCTCGGTCTGGCACTGCTGGCGTTCGCGCCAGCTGTTGGGACCCGTCTGCAGGAACTGGCCCGGCGTGCAGCCGCCAAAGTCGATGGTGAAGGACGTCGGGGTCATGAAGGCCAGGTTGCCCTCGCCCGGCCAGACCTGATCGCAGTCGAGCTCGCCCCGAACGTAGTAGCCCAGCGCGACCGGGATCGGCTCCGGCGCGGTCTCGCCCTCTGCCAGGATGACGCCCGCAGCCTCGCCGGTTTCGTCGGGGTCCTCCAGTGAGCCCAGCAGGGCCTCCAGCGCCCGATCCTGCTGCTCTTTCGTGGTCGCTGAGCCCGGGGTGGGCGACGAAGCCCCACGGTTGGGCCAGCTCTGAACCTCGCCGCGCGTGGGCGGGCGCTGGCCCTGACTCGTCGTCATGGATGGGCCGCCGTTCAGGGCCTGGGTAGCGGCGCGGGCACGGACCTCGGCCTCGCTCTGTCGGGCAAGGGTGTCGGAGGAGGCCCCGGCAGCCAGAAGGATCGCCCACGCCGAGGCGGTCAGGATCAGAGGCGTACGGATCGATGCGGTCGTCATGACGCTCCTTATGGCAAGGCTCGGCGACAGAACGAAGGCAGGATCGTCCGGGTTCAGCCCCGCTCCCGCGTCTTGGTGAAGGCCAGTCAGATCATGTCACGAGTCGGATCACCAACCAGCGCTAGACAGAGTCTGGTAACCATGCTGCTTTTTTCGTTGGGAGAGGGTAGCGATGTTGGGGGGAGGGTAGCGATGAAAGCGCTGAACAGAATCCTTTGGCTGGTGACGTTCGTCGCCATCATCGGTGTGGCAGCGGCCTTCGCCTGGCTGGCGTTGGGTGTAGCCGAAGACAAGCGGGGTGGCTGGGTGGCCATCACTATCACTTTGGCCGTCGGCATCGGGGCTGCGATCTCGCAATACATCGTGGCGCCCAAGATCGTTGGATCGCCGCGCCGTCCGTTCTGGATGAGCTGGAAGGGGCTGGCCACCTTGTTCCTGGCCTGCGTCGCTGGCGCGGGAGCTATGTCCCTGTTGCTCCCGCTGCTCGATCCAACAGTCGCGACCGAAGACACGGTCGTCGGGGACGGGGACCGCACCCGCGCGGAGATCGGCGAGGCGAAGGAGGAGATCATCGCGGCCCTGTCCCCGGCCCAGCGCAGCGTCGTCCAGGCCATCCCCGGCCTTTGGGGGGAGGCGGGCTGCTCGGTGGTCTACGAATTCAAGATGCAGGATGGTGGCCTGATGATCGAACGGGTCCGGAAGGAGCCGGGGATGTCGGACTATGCGATGACGGCGGCGCTCGTGCCGGGCGGCGAGGGCGACCAGCTTAACGCCTCCATCGCACGGTCGTCGGACGCAGGGGAGACCGAGGGTCAGGCCCTGATCTTCACCTATTCCAGGGCAGCCGGCGAGGAACGCCTGAACTGGCGAAATCTGACCCACGCCGGATACGGCGGCACGAAACTGGAGCGGTGTTCTTGAAGCGGTTTAGCGTGGTTCTCATGGCCCTGGCGAGCCTCGCCCCGGCCGGTGTGACACTGCTGGCGCCGATCCCGGCCCTCGCCCAGGGACGGGACGGGACAGGGCTGGGCCCGACCCAGGTTCGAGCACTGCGGCTGGAGCTCAGCGTCGCGATCGCAGCCGCCACAAATGCGCGAGGCGCCGCAGGGGCCGCCAGTCGCGAGGCCGAAGCCTCCCGGGCTGATCTCGGGCGGGTCGGCCAGCTGCTCGGCCTGGCGCCGGACGCTTCGCCGGAAAATGTCGTCCAGGCCGCTGCGCGCTGGGTCGAGCAGGACGTCGAGAACCGCAACAAGCTCGCGGACCTCACCGAGATCGTCGATCGGATCGAGACCGGCGAGATCCGGGACCGCGCGGAGCATTTCGTCGAGGAGGCCCAGACCGCCTTCGAGGACGGTCGACTGCAGGACGCCGACCGGGCCCTGGAACAGCTGGCGTTCCTGCGACAATCGGCGTCGGTCGAGGCGGGAGATTTGTGGATCGGATCGGTCACGACGC